>RFJX01000047.1 GCA_003694425.1 Gammaproteobacteria bacterium | reverse complement strand
TATGCCCCGGCCCCGTCGGCCAGCGGCGGACTGCTGCACATGGGACAACCGGGTACCGTCTCGCTCGATTTTCCCTATGGCACACCGAAGGTCTCGCTGTTTCCCGCCAGTGGGGATTTCGCCCTGGAGATCAGATTCCAGTACACCGGAATCGCCGGCAAGGGTGACGGTATCGTGCTGCTCGGACCAGGCAACGAGGGACAGATCGCCGGGCTCTGGCAGGACTCCAACGGAATGTACGTGAGTACCGGCGCCATAAGCCACACCTTCGCCAACTCCACCAGCGCCCATGTGCTCAGGCTGGAGCTGACCGGCCTGAATCTGAAGGGGCTGCTCGACGGGACACTGCTCTCCACCGCCCTGCTGAGCGTGCGGCCCGATCACCTCTGGATGGGCCATCCCTCAATCGGGCAGGTGCTCTCGGTCAATCCGGGCGGGATCGCCGCCGGCCATGTCGATACCACGGGGCAGGTCACTTCGCGCTGGTGGGGCAACGGCGCCTGGACCACCTTCGATGTGGACTATCTGCGGGTGGAGCAGCTCGGTGCGAGTGTGCCGGAACCGGCGACCGGGCTGTTGTTCCTCACCGCTCTCCTGGGGTTGGGGATCTCCGGCGGACGCCGGCGCAGATCCCGGGCCGGTTAGTCCTCGTCGTCGCCGCCCACTTCCGGAAGGGCAGGCGCTGTCTCCGCCTGCAGCTCGGCCGCGCTCAGCGGCCGGGTCTCGACGGTGACCGGGGTGAGCGGCTCGATCTCCTTCTCGGCGGCGACGGCCTTGAGGTCGCGGAACTTGCGGGCGCTGGGCAGGACCCGGCTCTCCAGGGATCCGACCGACTTGTTGTAGGCCTCGACCGCCTGATCCAGGCGCTGGCCGACCTTGCCCCAGTGCTCGGCCAGTACGGCGATGCGCTCGTAGAGTTCCCTGCCCAGGGCGGCGACCTCGGCGGCGTTGCGCGCCAGCGCCTCCTGCCGCCAGCCGTAGGCCACCGCCTTGAGCAGGGCGATGAGGGTGGTGGGGCTGGCGGGGATGACCCGGTTCTCGGCGCCGTACTCGATGAGGCCAGGGTCCTGGGCCAGGGCGGCGGAGAAGAAGGCCTCGCCGGGGACGAACAGGACCACGAATTCCGGGGTCGGATCGAACTGCTCGAAGTAGCTCTTCTTCGCCAGCGCGGTGATGTGGTCGCGGAGCTGGCGGGCGTGGCGGGCCAAGGCGGCCTCGCGGGCGGCCTCGTCCTGTGCCTCCACCGCCGCCAGGTAGGCCTCGATGGGGGTCTTGGCGTCCACCACCACCTGGCGGCCGCCCGGCAGGTGGACGATGAGATCGGGGCGCAGGCGGGCGCCGGTGTCGGTGGTCTGGCTCACCTGCTCCTCGAAGTCGCAGTGTTCCAGCATCCCGGCCATCTCCACCACCCTTCTCAGCTGCACCTCGCCCCAGTTTCCCCGGGCCTGGGGCTGGCGCAGGGCCTTGACCAGATCGGCGGTCTCGCGGTGCAGTTGCGGCAGATGGGTCTCGACCAGCGCCTTGAGCTGGGTGTCGAGGGCGCGGTAGGCCCCCTCCCGCGCCTTCTCCAGCTCGCCGAGCTTGCCGTCCACCTTCTCCAGCCGCTCGCTGATGGGACGGGTGAGCTGCTCGATGGCCTTCTGGCGCTGCTCCAGGTCGCTCACCGCCGACTGCTGGAACTGTTTGAGCTGCTCCCGCGCCAGTTCGAGGAAGGAGCGGTTGCTGGACTTCAGGGCATCGGCGGAGAGGGCCTTGAAGGTCTCGGCCAGCTTCTCCCGGGCCTCCTCCAGCAGGGCGAGCTTCTCCTCGCCGGCCCTGCGCTCCTGGGCCAGGCGTTCCTCCAGGGCGGCGAGGCGGGCCTTCAGGTCGGCCAGTTCCTCCCGGGCCGTGGAGAGTTCTCTCTCTCGTGCCTCCAGCTCGCTGCGCAGGGCTTCGCGGCCTGTACGTTCGCCTTGCAGCTCCGCATCACGCGCGGCGATGCGTGCGCGGGCCCAGAGCAGGGCCAGCGCGGCACCGGTAATGAGCCCGGCGACGCCGGTGAGCAGTGGGGTCCAGTCGGTCATGCAGGCGATCTCCGCAATGTTGATGGTTCTGGCGGCAAGCTTCCTTGCTCCCGGTCCCGCAGGCGGGCCATGGGCCGTACCCAAATTGCCCGGCCTGGCATGCGGGCAGGGGCGTGTGGTCAGGCACGGCGTACCCCCTGTACCACAGAACAGTCGGTATATTTACCCGGGCACCGGCTCAGATCGTGATACGGTCCACCCGCTAACGATAACGCACCAGGGCATCTTCGAGACGCCTGCGCACCTCCTCCCGCAGGGCATCGGGCGCGATCACCTCCACCTCCGGGCCGTACCTGAGGATCTCCATCACCAGCTCGGTGGGGTCGCCGTAGGGAACCTTCAGCTCGTATCCGCCATCTTCCAGCACCCGCCCCTGCTGCTTCGGGTGCCACTGTTCGTCCGCCACCCAGCGGGCGGCATCGGCGGTGAAATGCAGCACCGCGGTGTGGCGCGGGGGACCGGCGAAGATCCCGTAGCTGCGCTCGAGCAGCGCCTCCAGGCGCTCATCGGGCACCTCTCGGGCCGGGGTCTCGTCGATGTAGACCGGGTGCAGGCGGTCGACCGAGAAGCTGCGCAGGGCGCGGCGCTTGTGGCACCAGGCGTCCAGGTACCAGTTGTCGCGGTAGTAGACCAGGCGCTGGGGCGATATGTCCCGCTCGGTGGTCGCGTCGCGCGCCCGGCCGTGATAGAGCACGTGCAGCCGGCGGCGCCGGAGCAGGGCGGTGGCGACCATCCGGAACCGGTCCAGGTCGGTCGGGCGGCTGGCGGTCTGGAGGATGCGGATCCGCTTCTCCAGCTCCGGGTGCCCCAGGTGCCGGTGCTCCAGCAGAGATTCGATGCGCCGGCGCAGGGGACGGAGCTGCGGTTCGAGCAGCCCCGGCTGGATGGCGGTGAGCAGGCGGTGCGAGACCAGCAGGGCGTAGAGCTCGGAATCGTTGAACCACAGCCCCGGCAGCTCGTAGAGGGCCTCGCCCTGCTCGTCGTAGTGGTAGCCTTGGCGCTCGCGATCGTAGACCAGCGGCGCGCCGAGATAGTCGCGCAGGGCGGTGATGGTGCGCTTGGCGGTGGCCGGCGAGCACT
>RFJX01000046.1 GCA_003694425.1 Gammaproteobacteria bacterium | reverse complement strand
GGATCGCCCTGGGTCTGCTGGCCCTGTGGCGCTACTCCGGCAGCCCCGCCTGCGCACCGGAACCGCTGGAGGACCCTCAGCAGTAGCCGCGGGCCCGGAACCACTGCAGGGCATCGCGGACCGCCTCCTCCGCAGGCCGGGAGCGGTAACCCAGTTCCCGCTCGGCCCGCTCGCTGGAGAAATACATCCATTTGCGCGCCATCCGCAGGCCATCCACGGTCGCCCTCGGCTCCGGACCGTTGCTGAGCCAGGCCCAGGCCTCGCTGATCCAGGCGACCGGCAATACCGCGGCATGGGGCAGGCGCAGCCGCGGCGGACGCCTCCCGCACAGCCGCGCCACCAGCTCCAGGATCTCGCGCAGGCTCAGGTTCTCTCCTCCCAGGATGTAGCGGCGGCCGATCCGCCCGCGCTCGAAGGCCAGCAGATGACCGGTGGCGACATCGTCCACATGGGCCAGATTCAGACCGGTATCGACATAGGCCGGGATCCGGCCCCGCGCGGCATCGACGATGATCCGGCCGGTCGGCGTGGGCTTGATGTCGCGGGGGCCGATGGGGGTGGAGGGGTTGACGATCACGGCCGGCAATCCCTGTTCCCGCACCAGGTTCCGGACCACCTGCTCGGCCAGGAACTTGGAACGCTTGTAATGGCCGACCATCTCCTCCAGGGTCGCCTCGCTCTCCTCGTTGGCGATCGACCCGTCCCCCCGCAGGCGCAGCACCGCCACCGAGCTGGTATGGACCACCCGCTCGACCCCGGCCTGGAGCGCCGCGAGCATCAGGGAGCGGGTCCCCTCGACGTTGCTCTCGTACAGTTCCCGGGGATTGCGGCACCAGAGGCGATAGTCCGCTGCGACATGGAACAGGTAGCGGCAGCCATGCAGGGCACGGCCCAGCGACCCGGTCTCCCGCAGGTCGCCCTCCACCGTCTCCACCGGAAGCCCCTCCAGATTGCGCCGGTCACTCCCGGGGCGGGCCAGGACCCGGACCTCGTGCCCGGCCTCCAGCAGCCGCCGGACCACCGCCGAACCGACGAAACCGGTGGCGCCCGTGACCAGGGTGGTCATTGCACTGCCCCCTTGCCGCAGACCCGGCGGTACTGCGCGGCGACGATCAGCAGAGCGGCCGGGGCGCCGATGGCCGCGGCGATGAGAAAGCCCTCCAGTGCCCCGGCCAGGCTCACCAGCGGCAGGAGATAGAGCACGTCCTCGGCCTCGAAGGCCCCCAGCCGGGGCTGGCGGGTGGCCTCCTTGCCGTGGCTCTCCTCGATCAGATAGCGCAGATGGAAGATGAGGCTCACCGCGACACCCGCGATCAGCCCCAGCAGGGGAGCCAGATCCCCCAGTTCTCCGTGCCGCAGGCCAATGCCGATGCAGAGGAATACCAGGGCGTTGATCAGGGCGTCACTGGCCAGGTCGTAGAGATGGCCGAAGCGGCTGTGACTGCCGGCGGCCCGGGCCAGCTCCCCGTCGGTATGGTCGAGGAAGTTGGACAGTGCGAACAGCAGGGCACCGGCATTGCTCCACAGCGGGCCACCGAGGGCCAGGGCGATACAGCCGCCCAGGCCCACGAGAAGCCGCACCGTGGTCAGATGGTTGGGGGTGATGCGGCTGCCCAGCAGGGGCCTTATGAGCCAGGCGGCAAGCCGCGCATCCAGGGGCCTGGAATTCCGGTTGCCGTTCATGGCGCGTTGGTGCCCGGTCCGATCCGGGCCAGGATGGCCGGCAGCACCAGCAGGGTGCAGGCCAGGGTGAACAGCACCCCCAGGGCCAGCAGCAGTCCCATGCTGGCGGTACCGGCGTGGGGCGAGAAGGCCAGGTTGCCGAAGCTGCAGATGGTAGTCAGGGCGCTTACCATCACCGCCCGCGCGGTGCTGGTGTGCAGGAGCCGGGTGCCACTCAGCCGGTTGGCATGATAGCGATGGACGATGTGCACGCCGCTGTCCACGCCGATCCCGAGCAGCAGCGGCAGGGCGATGATATTGGCGAAATTGAAGGGCAGCCCCAGCAGCACGGTGGCCGCCGCCGTGAGCAGGCTCGCCAGCAGCAGGGGTGAGAGCACCAGCAGGACATCCCGGCGCTCGTCCATCAGCCAGAGCAGAAGCACGGCGATCAGGGCCAGGGCCAGGAGAAAGGCCTGACGGAAGGCCTCCACGACCGCCCGACCCGCCTCCACATAGGTCACCGGGGAGTCGGCCGCATCGGGAGCCACCTGCCGTACCGCACTGACGAAACGGCGCAGTTGTGCATTGTCGTTCAGGTCCACCGCGGAACGGACCTCGATGCGGTAGAGGCCATCCGCTGAGCGCCAGCGCCGGGCGATCCGCTCCGGCAGCTCTCCGATAGCGAAGGGTTCCGCCCCCAGGGACTCGTCGAGCGCCCTGATCCGGCCGGGCAGCAGGCCCAGCAGGCGCCAGGCGAGGTCGTCCAGCACCGCGGGAAGCGCTGCTGGTGGCGCAGTCGCCCGCTGCGCGCGCCACCCCTCCAGGGCATCCCGCAGCCGCCTGGCCTGGCGCTCCAGCGGGAGCGCGTCCCCGCCCTTGAGCCACTCATCGAGCCGGTTCTCGAGGGCCGCCATCGAGGCGAGCGCGGCCTCCGCCTCACCGGCCCTGGGCTCCCCCTCCAGCGTCAGCCCCTCACCCAGCAGCAGTTGCAGGTCCTCGATGATCGCCATCTTCTCATCCTGTTCCGCCGGCACCAGGTCCTCCAGGGTGACCGCCTCCTTCACTACCGGCAGATCTTCCAGCCTTCGCGCCAGCGCCGCGGCCTCGGCCAGTCCCGGGCGCAGGATGTTGATCGCCAGGGGGCTCCCGTCACCCGACTGCATCAGCTCCTTCAGGGCCTGGACCGACTCTGCGTGCTGGTCCTGCAGATGCAGGGGGTCGGGATCGAACCGGACCCAGGGCAGGGCCGCGACGCCGGCCAGGGCCAGCAGCAGGGCGGCGCGCAGCACCCCCCGTGGATGACGCTGGGGGAGATCGAGCAGGTGCCCGCCGAGGGAGACCGCGGCCCGCCCCCGCGGGGCCGGCAACAGGGCCAGCAGGGCCGGCAGCAGGCTCAGGCTCAGTACGAGGGAGATGATCATGCCGCTGCCGGCGATGATCCCGAGCTCCGCCACCCCCTTGTAGGCGGTGGGAATGAAGGCATAGAACCCGACCGCCGTGGTGAGGGCGCACAGGGCCAGCGCCCCGCCCACCTTGTCCGCCGCCCCGACCAGCGCCTCGCGCGGGGTTCCGGTGCGGGTCAGTTGCTCGCGATAGCCCAGGCAGTAGTGGATGGCGAAATCGATCCCCAGGCCGATATAGAGCACGGCGAAGGCGACGGAGATGAGGTTGAGCTCCCCGACCGCGACGATGGCGAACGCGGCGGTAAACAGGAGGCCGGCCAGGAGCGTCGCCAGGGAGGCCACGACCAGGACCGCCGAGCGCAGCCCCCAGCTCAGGACCACGAGCACCATGACCAGGGAGAGCACCCCGGCCAGCTCCGCGCCGCGACTGACACTGAGCAGTTCGTCATGGGCCAGGGCCACGCTCCCGGTGAGACGGACCCGGAGCCCCCGGTCGGGCACCAGCCCCAGCTCCCGCGTCAGCTCCCGCAGCCGGGCGATCGGTTCCGCCGCCGGGAGCAGGTTCTCGTAGTCCAGCACCGGCCGGGCCACGAACAGCATCCTCGAGGGTGACTCCCGGTCCTCCCCGGGGCGCATCAGGCGGGACCAGGAGAGCCGCCCGGGGCGCCCCTGCGCGGCCGCCTCCAGGACCCCGGCGACGGCATCCATCGCCTCTCCTATCGGCACCTCCTCTCCCTGGTCCAGCTCTTCGACGGCGTCGCCGAGCACGTCGAACAGACTGGCGAGGGTCGGCTCGCGCACCAGCCGCGCCAGCAGGGGCTGGATTGCCGCCAGGTCATCGGCCAGGCGCTCCAGTTCCTCCTGGTCGAGGTAGAGCAGGCCGTTGCGCCGGAAGAAGGGGTCGAGTTCTCCCAGGAAGAGGTCCCGGAACCGCTCCTGTTCCTGCCCGAGTGCCCCGGCCAGGGCCAGGGCGCCATCCTCCGCCTCGTCCGGGGTGGCCCCCTCCACCACCACGGTGAGGGTGTCATCCTCCTGGGGAAAGGCCTGGTCCAGGCGGATGTTGTTCCGGCGCCAGTCCAGCTCGGCCGAGAGCATGTCCTCCGTATCGGTGTTGAAGCGCAGGTCGGTACTGAGGTAATCGACGGAGAACCAGCAGGCGGCAACGACCGCCAGCACCACTGCCAAGGGCAGGCGCAACGCCAGACGGGTCAGCAGGGAAGGGCTCTTCAGCACGGGGAGACCTCCGCCGGAGCCAGCAATCCGCCTGCCGCCCGGCCGCTCCTGCGCAGGGTCCCGAGGGCGCGCCGGTAGGCCAGTCCCAGGGCGATCAGCGGCCACAGGGCCCCGGGGCTGCGCAGCAGTCCGGCCAGCAGCACTCCGGGCCTGGTGCGACCGGCGTCGTCCAGCGCCGGGAGCAGGCACGCCGGCAGGCTCAGCGATGCGGCATCCACCACCACCCTCACCGCCAGGAAGGGTACCCCCGCGGCCAGGGCCTCGCGGGCCACGGCCGCGCTCTCCATGTCACCGGCCACGGCCCCGGTCCGCAGGTGGAGAGCCGACTTCTCCGCGGCGCTGGCCACCGGCTGGCCGAGTTCCAGGAGGTCTTCCCCATGGATCGGCCGGGTCCCGGCGAGCGC
>RFJX01000045.1 GCA_003694425.1 Gammaproteobacteria bacterium | reverse complement strand
GTCCGGTGCCGCTTGGCCTGATCCTGGGGCAGCGTGATCGCGTGGTCCCGATGGAGGTGGCCGGGGCCCTGGCCGCCATCCGGCCCGGGCTCTGGCTGGAAGTCATGGAGGGGTGCGGCCATGCCCCGTTCCTCTCCAGCCCGGGCGGCTTTGCCGAAGGGTGCCGGAGATTCGTCGGCCATGCGCTGCCGGAGGTGAGGGGTTGAGCAACGGGCTGCTGCAGCGGGTCGCGAGGGATTTCAGTCGTCATTCCCGCCGGTATGAATCGAGGGCCTTCCTCCAGCAGCTGGTGGCCGGCCGGCTGCGGGAGAGGCTGGATCTGTTCCGCCTGGAACCCGGCTGGATCCTCGATCTGGGCTGTGGCACCGGCAGTGAATCACACCATCTGCGAAGGCGCTACCGGCGTGCCCGGACCTGCGCCCTGGACCTGTCCGAAGGCATGCTGCAGCGACTTCGGGAGGGGTTGCCGCGATGGTCCGCCCGGATCCATCCGGTCTGTGCCGATGCCGCCCGCCTGCCCCTGCCCGATGACCTGTTCGACCTGGTCTGGTCCAACCTGGCGCTGCAGTGGTGTAGCGATCTCGAGCAGGTGATTGCCGAGCTCCACCGGACCCTGCGCCCGGGGGGGCTCCTGCTCTTCACCACCTTCGGGCCCGATACCCTGAAGGAGATCCGTCAGGCGTGGTCGGGCGTGGACGGGCGGCGGCACGTACTGGACTTCCCGGACATGCACGAGGTGGGCGATCTGCTTCGCCGCAAGGGTTTTGGCGAGGTGGTCATGGACGTGGACCGGATCACCCTGACCTACCCCGACCCGGCCCGGGCGATGGCGGAGATCCGCGAGATAGGGGCCAGCTACAAGGGCCCGGGCGCCGCCGGACTTACCACACCGCGGCGTTTTGGCGCCTTTCTGGAGGCCTGGGAGGAAATGCGTGACCGTGAGGGGCGGCTCCCCTGCAGCTATGAGGTGGTCTACGGCCAGGCCTGGGCGGAGGCGCCCCGGGAGAGGGAGGCCGGCGTGCCGCTGGACCGGATCGGCCGCAGGAGGAACCGGGGGTGAGAAGGGACGGGGTCTTCGTCACCGGCACCGACACCGGGGTCGGCAAGACCCTGATCAGCGTCGCCCTGGTCGAGGCGCTGGCCGCCACCGGGCTGGCGGTGGTGGGCATGAAACCGGTTGCCAGCGGCTGTGAGCGGGTGGGGGGCCGGCTGCGCAACGCCGACGCCCTGGCCCTGCAGCGGGCATCCTCCGTGCCGCTTCCCTACGAGATGGTCAATCCCTTCGCCTTCGAGCCCCCGGTCTCACCCGACGAGGCGGCGCGGCGCAGTGGTCGCAGCATCGACCTCGGCCACCTGCTCGAGGTCCGGGACGCCCTTGCAGAGCAGGCCGGCTTCCTGGTGATCGAGGGCATCGGCGGCTGGAAGGTCCCCTTCGACCGCGTCCACGACGTGGCGGAGCTGGCCCGGAGACTGGACTATCCGGTCCTGCTGGTGGTGGGGCTGCGGCTGGGCTGCATCAATCACGCACGGCTGACGGTGGAGTCCATCCGCAGCAGCGGGGTCTCCCTTGCCGGATGGGTGGCAAGCCAGCTCGATCCCGGTTATGAACCGGAAGGGACCCTGGCCACACTGACCGGCTTCATCGGCCAACCGCCGCTGCTGGCAATCCCCTGGCTCGGCGCGGGGGCGGACACCCTGCCGCCGCGATGCAGGACGGCGCTGGGGCGGATTGTCGCAGCGCAGTATGAAAGCATATGATTCTCAATGCTTGTCGCGGCTGCCAGCTTTGTACTATCCTCTACGCCCGCCAGGTGGGAGGATGACCGTTGGTAGCGTCCCAGATAGAACAGGCCCGGGGCTCTGCCTGCATCGAGATGCGACCCAACAGTTCGCTGTCGGAGGGCGACAGCTGGCTGTTCTGCGCGGCCCTGACCGCGGTACTGCTGGCGCTCGGGGTGCGCTTCTACCTGCTCGGGGCCTGGCTGGTGATGCCCTTCTGCGTCATCGAGCTGGCGGTGCTCCTGCTGGCCTACCGCCACTTCCTGCGCCGGAACGCGGTGCGGGAGCGGGTGCTGGTGGAGGAGGACCGGGTGACCGTCAGCCGGAGGGATGCCGGCGGCGAACGGGAGTGGAGCTTCCAGCGCTACTGGCTGCAGGTCCACCTGCTGCGCCAGCGCGATGGCTGGTATCCCAGCCGGTTGCTGCTGCGCTCGCATGGCCGGGAGCTGGAGATTGGAAGGTTCCTGACCGAGGAGGAGCGGCAGGGGCTGGCCGAAGAGCTGATCGGCCTGTTGCGGCCGCAGGCCGCGGGCTGACGCGTGCGGGTATGAGCACACCGGAACGGACAGGGGGAAGGGGAGATACGGCCTCTCCACCCGCGGACCGAAGAACGAGAGCAACCCCGCCGCAAGAGCGGGAGACCAACAGGAGAGGAGGATTATGACCAAGACCCTTCGCGCGGGCACGGGGTTGGCCCTGTCGCTGATCTCAGGGGCCGCCCTGGCGGAATGGAAGTTCGACTTCCCGGAACCGGCGGCCGATCTGACCGAACAGATCACCCATCTGCACCACATGACCAGCTGGATCGCCTTCTGGATCATGGTGGTGATCCTGGCCGTGGTCGGCTACTCCATCTTCCGCTTCCGCAAGTCGGTGGGCTACCAGGCCGACCAGGAGTTCCATCACAGCTGGTGGGGCCGCTGGTCCTGGGTGGTGGTGCCGGTCATCGTCCTCGGCATCGACCTGAGCATCGCCGGTCAGGCCTCCAAGACCTTCGCCCAGATCGAATCCCCCATCGAGCCCGACCTCACCCTCAAGGTGATCGGTTCGCAGTGGAAGTGGACCTACGAATACGTCGACCATACGGTGGATGGGAAGCCGGTCCGCTTCACCAGTACCCTCCTGCCCAAGGAGGAGGCCGAAAAGCAGGGCGAGCCCTGGCTGCGCTCGGTCGACAAGCCGGTGGTACTGCCGGTCAACAAGAACATCCGCATCCTCAATACCGCCACCGATGTCCTCCACAACTGGTGGGTCCCCCAGGTGGCGCCCAAGAAGGACGCGATCCCCGGCTATATCAACGAGACCAAGGCCTTCATCAAGAGGGAAGGGGTCTATCGCGGGCAGTGCGCCGAGAACTGCGGCCGTGGCCACGCCTTCATGCCCATCGTGGTCAAGGCGGTCAGCGAGGAGGCCTTCAACCAGTGGATCGAGGAGCAGAAACAGCAACTCGCCGCCGCCGCCGAGGCCGCCGCCAAGACCTGGTCGAAGGAGGAGCTGCTGGCCAGAGGGGAGGAGGTCTACAAGAAGAACTGCATGGCCTGCCACCAGGCCAACGGCATGGGGGTGCCCAACGTCTTCCCCGCCCTCAAGGGCAGCAAGGTGGCGACCGGTCCGGTAGAGGGCCACATCAAGGTCGTCCTCAACGGTCGTACCGGCAGCTACGGGATGATGCCGCCCTGGCGTGACATACTGAACGACGGCGAGATCGCCGCCGTGATCACCTACGAGCGCAACGCGTGGGGCAATGATACCGGCGATCTCGTCCAGCCTGCCGATGTCGGCGCCCAGCGCTGATCGGGACAGAACTCCGCAACCCAAGAGAGGAGGAGAACCATGAGCACCACAGCGGTAGCGGAAGAACACCACGGCGCCCCGAGCGGGCTGAAGCGGTGGCTGTTCAGCACCAACCACAAGGACATCGGTACGATGTACCTGATCTTCGCCCTGGTGATGATGTTCACCGGCGGCGCCCTGGCGATGCTGATCCGGGCCGAGCTGTTCATGCCCGGCCTGCAGATCATGCAGCCGGACATCTACAACATGATCCTGACCGACCACGCCCTGATCATGATCTTCGGGGCGGTGATGCCGGCGGCCACGGGCCTGGCCAACTGGATGCTGCCGATGATGCTCGGCGCCCCGGACATGGCCCTGCCGCGGCTCAACAACCTGAGCTTCTGGCTGCTGCCGGCGGCGGCGGCACTGCTGCTCACCTCGATGGTGCTGCCCTTCCTGCCGGGCGGCGGCGCGCCGGTGACCACCGGCTGGACCCTCTATCCCCCGCTGTCGGTACAGAGCGGCATGGGGATGGACTTCACCATCTTCGCCATCCACCTGCTGGGGGCAAGCTCCATCCTGGGCTCGATCAACATCGTCGTGACCATCCTCAACATGCGCGCGCCCGGCATGACCATGATGAAGATGCCGATGTTCGCCTGGTGCATGCTGTTCACCGCGCTGCTGCTGATCATCGTCGCCCCGGTACTCGCGGGCGGGGTAACCATGCTGCTGTTCGACCGCCACTTCGGCACCAGCTTCTTCGATGCCGCCGGCGGCGGTGACCCGGTCCTGTTCCAGCACCTGTTCTGGTTCTTCGGCCACCCGGAGGTCTATGTCATGCTGCTGCCGGCGATCGGGGTGCTGAGCATGGTGATCCCGACCTTCTCGCGCAAGCCGCTGTTCGGTTACAAGGCGCTGGTGGGAGGGCTGATCTTCCTGTTCTCCCTGAGCCTGATCGTATGGGCGCACCACCAGTACACGGTCGGGATGTCGCCCCTGGCCACCGAGTATTTCATGATCATGACCATCGTGATCTCCATCCCGGTGGGGCTGATGATCCTCAACTTCCTGATGACCATGTGGCGCGGGGCGATGACCTTCGAGACCCCGATGCTCTACGCCATCTCCATCGTCATCATGTTCTCCTTCGCCGGGGTCACCGGGGTCATGCTGGCGGTGGTGCCGGCCGACATGGAATACCACGACACCTACTTCGTGGTGGCCCATTTCCACTACGCCCTGCTTCCGGGGGCCCTGTTCGGGCTGTTCGCCGGGGTGTTCTACTGGCTGCCCAAGTGGACCGGGCACATGTATGACGAGAAGCTGGGGAAGATCTTCTTCTGGTGGAACATCATCGGTTTCAACCTGACCTTCTTCCCGCAGCACTTCGTCGGCCTGGCCGGAATGCCGCGCCGGATCGTCGACTACAGCCCGCAGTTCGCCGAGATCAACATGCTCTCGAGCATCGGCGCCTTCATCTTCGGCACCTCGCACCTGCTGTTCCTCTACATCGTGATCAAGTGCATCCGGGGTGGAGAGAAGGCCGGCGACATGCCCTGGGAGGGCGCCAAGGCGGGCACGACCGGGCTGGAGTGGGAGCTGCCCTCTCCGCCGCCGTTCCACAGCTACACCACCCCGCCGGTGGTGCGCTAGCCGACTGAGTTGGGGCGGGGCCCGGCATCGGGCCCCGGTCCGGAGGTCTGGATGATGGAGAAGACGCAGGAAGAGAGAGACAAGGCGTTGCGCCGGGCCAATCTGCGCCTGGCCTGGGCACTCGGGATCGTCGCCGTGGGGCTGATGCTGCTGAGCATGTACAACTTCAGCCACCACCTGCCGTGACCGGGGCCGGCGGCGACCTGGAGCGGCGCAACCGGCGCACCTCCCTGGTGCTGGGGGCGCTGGTGGCGGGGATGTTCGCCTTCGGCTTCGCCCTTGTGCCGCTCTACAGGCTGGTCTGCCAGGTGACCGGAAGCAATGTCATCGGCCAGGCGAGAAGGGCCGATGCCGGCGCCCTCGCCGGGCGGGTCGATGAACAGCGGACCGTCAGGATATATTTCGATGCCACGGTGAACACCGGGCTGCCGTGGGAGGTGACGCCGCTCACCCGGAGCATGGAGGTCCATCCGGGGAAGGTGTACGAGGTTCGCTACCGGGCCACGAACAACGAGGGACAGACCGTCACCGCCCAGGCGGTCCCGGGCGTGACCCCCTGGCAGGCGACCGGGCATCTGCACAAGATCGAGTGCTTCTGCTTCTCCCGCCAGACCCTCGGGCCGCGGGAATCGCGGGAGATGCCGCTCAGGTTCGTGATCGACCCGGAGCTGCCGCAGGAGTACAAGGTCGTGACGCTCTCCTACATGCTGATGACGGCACCGGAGCAGACGGCCGCAAGGGGAGGGGAAAGCCGCGCCGACAGCGGCTGAGACAGACATGAACGACAACGATACTAGAGTGAGGAGGAGTGGACATGACGAGTGGTGACGGCCATTACTACATTCCGGAGGGCAGTCCCTGGCCGATCGTGGCGACCCTGGGCGTGCTCCTGCTGACCAGCGGGGTCGCCCTCACGGTCAATGACGTCGGCGGTGGCGGCCTGTTCATCATCATCGGCCTGCTGACCATGATCTACCTGTTCTACGCCTGGTTCAGCGACGTCATCCACGAGAGCATGTCCGGTTACTACAACGAGGAGGTGGACCGGTCGTTCCGTCAGGGGATGATCTGGTTCATCGGTTCGGAGGTCTTCTTCTTCATGGCCTTCTTCGGCAGCCTGTTCTATATCCGGGTCATCTCCGGGCCCTGGCTCGGCGGGGAAGGATGGCTGGGCCTGTCGAACATGCTCCACGAGGGGTTCAAATTCACCTGGCCCCTTTCGATCCAGCCGGAGGACGTGGCGCAGGCGGCCGGTGCCCCGGAGAAGTACATGGACGTTAAGGAACCGATGGGGGCATGGGGTATCCCGGCGTTGAACACCCTGCTGCTGCTCTCTTCCGGCGCGACCGTGACCTGGGCCCACTGGGGCCTGAAGAAGCGGGACAACCGGCAGCTGGTCCTGGGACTGATCCTGACGGTCACGCTGGGCCTGCTGTTCGTCGCCGCCCAGGCCTATGAGTATGGCCACGCCTATCACGAGCTCGGCCTGACCCTCAATTCCGGGATCTACGGCTCCCTGTTCTTCATGCTGACCGGGTTCCACGGCTTCCACGTGATCATCGGCGCCACCATGCTGATCGTCATCCTGCTGCGGGCGATGAAGGGCCATTTCAGCCCGGAACACCACTTCGCCTTCGAGGCGGTGGCCTGGTACTGGCACTTCGTGGACGTGGTCTGGCTGGGCCTGTTCACCTTTGTCTACCTCATCTGAGGGAAAGGGCGAACGCAGAGCAAGGCCACCCGTCCCGGGTGGCCTTTTTGCTTGTGCCTACTGGCCGATACCGTGGGGCTGGATGACCCCGGTGAGGATCCCGAGCAGGACCAGGCCCATGAGCAGGAAGGAGAGCGAGATCCGCCAGGTCAGGGACTTGACCGTGCGGTTGCTGTCACTGGGATCGCGGATGAGGAAGAAGAGCCCGCTGGCAAGCGCCCCGACGATGACCAGAAACAGCAGAATGATGATCAGCTTCATGATGGAGGGGATTGTAGCCCCAAACCGCGGTGGCAGGAAGGAAGCCGCTGCATGAGCGGCGGGGCCTCCCGGCGATGGCGCTTCCGACCGCGGCTGTTCCCCACCGCGGCCGCCCTGCTCCTGATTGCCCTGTTCTGTTCCCTGGGTGTCTGGCAGCTGCAGCGGGCGAAGGAGCGGGAGGCGCAGCGGGCGGCCTGGCTCAGGAGCGGCGAACAGGCGGCGGTGGAGATCTTCGCGGACTGGGATGGAGACCCGGCAGAGCTGTCACAGCGCCGGGTCGTCGTGCGTGGCGTATACCTGCCACAGCGCCAGCTGCTCATCGACAACATCGTCCGGGACGGGCGGCCTGGGGTCGAGGTGCTCACGCCACTCCGGCTTACCGGGAGCGAACGCGAGGTACTGGTCGACCGTGGCTGGGTGCCCATGGGGCCGGGCCGGGAGGTGCACGCGGACTGGTCCGCGCCAACCGGCTCGCAGCGTGTCTCGGGGCGGGTCTGGGTGCCGTCGGGGAGGCGCTTCGAGGCGGGAACCAGTCTGCGCGGTGGAGCGCAGCGGCCGCCGCTGTGGCTGTGGGCGGACCTGCAGCGCTATCGTGAGCTTTCCGGCAGGGAGTTGCTGCCCTTCGTGATCCGGCTCGACCCGGAGCTGCCGGGAGGCTACCGGCGGGACTGGCCGCCCCCCAGGGCGCGCAGCGCGATGCACATCGGCTACGCGATACAGTGGTTCGCCTTCGCCCTCATCACGGCGCTGATCTGGGCCTGGCAGAGCACCCGGGAGGCAGAGATCGATGGCTGAGGAGAGCGGGACCCGGCGCAGGAGAGCCCACTGGCCGCTGATCGCCCTGTTGCTCCTGTTCGGCCTGCCCTATATCGGGTCCTGGCTGCTGCTGCAGCATCCGGAGTGGATGCCGCAGGGGACGGTGGGCCACGGGGAGCTGATCGTGCCGGCCCGGCCCTGGTCGCTCGAAGGGCTGGAGGAAGTCGACGGCAGGGAATTCTCCCCGGACTGGCTGCGGCAGGGGCGCTGGACCCTGATGGCCGTTGCCGAGGGGGGATGCGAGCAGAACTGCCGCAGCAACCTGTTCCATCTGCGCCAGATCCAGCGGGCCCTCGGAAGGGACTACGCCCGCCTTCAGCGGCTGCTGCTGTACTCTGGAGAGCCGCAACCGGCACTGCTGGAGGAGCTGCGGAAGGACTATCCCGGCATGCGGGTCGTGATCCTGCCCGCGGCGCGCAAGGGCCAGGCAACGGGATTGCTCCTGCCCCCGGGGCGCGTTCTGAAGGACCGGATCTACCTGCTGGATCCGGATGGTCAGGTGATGATGGCGTATGGACCGGAGACCCCGGCAAAGGGTATCCTCAAGGACATCCAGCGCCTGCTCAAGGCGAGGTAAGGAGTGACGAGACGATGAACGGCATGAGTGCAACCCTGGCCCTCCCCCAGGGCTGGCGGCCCTATCTGCAGCTCTGCAAGCTCAAGGTGGTCGCGCTGATCGTGTTCACCGCCCTGGTCGGGATGCTGCTGGCAGGGGAACCGGGTGAAATGGACCTGGCACGGGTCTTCTTCGGGCTGGTCGGGATCGGTCTGGCCGCGGCATCGGGTGCCGCCTTCAACCACGTCATCGATCACCACATCGATACCCTGATGGCGCGGACCAGGGACCGGCCGTTGCCGAGGTCCCGGCTGACCCAGCGCAGCGCCCTGGTCTTTGCCACGGCCCTGGCGGTCGTCTCGATGGTGGTGCTGACCCTGCTGGTCAATCCCCTCACGGCCCTGCTGACCTTCATCGCGCTGATCGGCTACGCGGTGATCTACACCATCTTCCTCAAGCGGAGCACGCCGCAGAACATCGTCTGGGGCGGGGCCGCCGGCGCCGCGCCTCCCATACTCGGCTGGGCCGCCGTGACCGGGGAGGTCTCCCAGGAGGCCCTGCTGCTGTTCCTGATCATCTTCGTCTGGACCCCGCCCCACTTCTGGGCCCTGGCGATACGCCGCAGGGCCGAGTATGCCCGGGCGGGACTTCCGATGCTCCCGGTCACCCACGGCGTGCCCTACACCAAGTGCCAGATCGTCCTCTACACCCTGCTGCTGGTCTCGGTGACCCTGCTGCCCTTCCTCACCCGGATGAGCGGCCTCATCTATCTATCGGGCGCCATCTCCCTGGGCATCGGCTTCCTCTGGTACGCCATCCGCCTGTACCGGGAGGAGGGTGATTCCCTGGCGATGAAGACCTTCGGTTACTCGATCTTCTACCTGAGCTGCCTGTTCGCCTTCCTCCTGCTCGATCACTACGTCCGCATCGCCATCCGCTACTGGCTCTCCTGACCACGCCCTCGCCAGAGGGCGTGGAGGCAGACCACCAGGAACAGGACCCCGCCGATGATGGCGATCCCGCCCCCGGCGCCCATCAGTCTCATCCCCCATATCGCCTGGAGCTGCTCCAGGCCCTGGGCGCTGCCCGCGACCTTGCGCGCCACCCCGTAACCACCTGACCAGGCCAGTCCCGAGATGTGCATCAGCTGCCCGACAGTGTAGATCCAGGCCTGCCAGCGGGCCAGCCGGGGCAGGGTGAGCGGTATCCCGAGTCGTGGCAGCAGGGCATAGGCCAGCCCCATGTAGGCCAGGGTGATGCCCACGATGGAGCCGTGATAGTGGGCCGGGATGACCACGTTCACCCCCTCGATCATGAAGCCGAGGATCCCGCCGGCGACAAAGAGCAGCAGGGAGCCGCGCATCGCGGCAGCCACCGGTGCGTCGCCCTCCACCCGGCGGCGGAACCACAGGTGCAGGGCATAGAGGAGCAGTGGGAGGCTGGCCAGGCCTCCGTGCCGCATGAAGGTGGTGAAGCGGTTGCGGAACTCCCCGCCGTCTATCCCGCCGGCGCCGTAGATCAGCGGCGCGACCACTACCGGCAGGGCGATGAGGAGGAAGAGCGCGCCGAGCAGCCGTCTGCCCGCCGGACCTGGCGAGAGCGGGGCGAGTCCGATCCAGACCACCAGCACGAGCAGGGTGTGGGTGAGCTGGAGGACGTGGCCCGGACCCCAGAACAGCAGCTCGTAGTA
Source organism: Gammaproteobacteria bacterium (assembly GCA_003694425.1). GTDB lineage: Bacteria > Pseudomonadota > Gammaproteobacteria > J113 > J113 > J113. The sequence continues at coordinate 5,363 of RFJX01000045.1, read as the reverse complement.
GCCCGCGCCGCCGACCCGGGGCAGGATCATGAGGTGGGACACCGGCAGCAGCAGGATCGAGACCAGGGTGGTGAAGGCGGCCAGCCGCAGGCCCATGGCCAGGGGCGCGGGGGCGATGGATCGGGCAGCCAGGGCGGCGAGACCCTTGAGCAGGATACCACCGCCGAACAGTCCCAGCCCGGCCAGGAATACCGGTTGCTGGAGTACCGGCACATAGTTGTTGATCAGGGGTTTGCCTTCGCCGGTGAAGGGCGAGAGGACGATCAGGGCGGTACCGGCAGCGGCGAGCCACAGGGCGGGACGGTCGAGGGCCGGCAGTGGTCCGGCCGAACCCCAGGTCCAGAGCACTCCGCTGAGCGAGAGGAACCAGATCAGGACCGACAGATCGACGTGGACCACCAGGGCGGTGTGGAAGAAGTCCAGCCAGGGCAGGTGTTCGGCCACTCCGGGAGTGCGGGAGCTGACCAGCAGGATGGCGTAGATGCCGGCGAAGACCAGCGCGGCCAGTCCGAGCTGGAGCCAGCGCAACGCGAGCTGGCGCGAGGCGGGAGGCGGTGCGGTCAGATACACGACTGAATTTCCTCAACTTGCTGTGCCCGGGTTACAATCCGGACGTGAATCACCCGCCAGGGGGAGCGGGGCGGCGCGCGGCCATTGTAACCCGGAGCGGAATCAGGTCGTGCCGGCGAGAGGGGAAAGATGCATACCTACAGACTGTTGCTGACGCTGACCACCCTGCTCGCCCTGGTAGTCGTGGTGGTGGGCGCCTATGTCCGGCTCTCCGACGCAGGGCTGGGCTGTCCCGACTGGCCGGGCTGTTACGGTCGCATGGTGGTGCCGGACGAGGAGCACGAGATAGCGGCGGCCAACGAACTGCATCCCCAGCGGCCGCTGGAGGCGGGCAAGGCCTGGAAGGAGATGGTCCACCGCTATCTGGCCGGCACCCTGGGCCTGCTGATCGTGATCCTGGCGGTGATGGACTGGCGCCTGCGCCGACGCCTGCAGGGCGGACACCTGCTCCATCTCCTGCTGGTGGCCGTGGTCCTGTTCCAGGCGGCGCTGGGGATGTGGACCGTCACCCTGCTGGTGATGCCGGCCATCGTGACCGCCCATCTGCTCGGCGGGATGCTCACGGTCAGCCTGCTGTGGTGGCTGACCCTCAGCCGCAGGGAGCTGAGCCGGAGCACGCTGAGCATGACAGAGGGACAGGGGTCTCTGCGTGCCCTCGCCCTGCTCGCGCTCCTGGTGGTCGCGGCGCAGATCGCCCTGGGTGGCTGGACCAGTACCAACTATGCGGCGCTGGTGTGCGGGGACTTCCCTACCTGCAGGGGAGAGTGGTGGCCGGAGATGGACTTCTCCCAGGGCTTCCGGATCTGGCACGGGACCGGTGTCAATTACGAATACGGGGTGCTGGACCTGGCCGCGCGCACGGCGATCCACGTCACCCATCGGATCGGTGCCCTGATCACCCTCCTGGTCGTGGGCATGGTGGCGCTGACCGCGCTGCGCCGGGGCAATGGCCCGGTGCGGCGGACGGGTGGTTTCATGCTGGGCTTCCTGCTGCTGCAGATCTCGCTCGGGATCGCCAACGTGATACTCGGGTTGCCGATTTGGGCGGCGGTCGCGCACAACGGCGTGGCCGCCCTCCTGCTCCTGAGCTGTGTCACCCTCCTGCGCACCACCACGGTGCGCCCTGCCTTTCGCAGCGGTTTCTGAGAACCGGGCCGGGGCTGCGTCCCCGGACCTCAGGCGGCCAGAGGGGTCAGGCGCTCCCGGATCCGGCTGAAGGCCCGTTTCTCGATCTGGCGGATCCGCTCGGCGGAGACACCGTACTCGTCGGCCAGCTCCTGCAGGGTGGCCTTGGGCTCCTCGATCCAGCGCCGGCGGACGATGTCGCGGCTGCGCGCGTCCAGCTCCTCCAGGGCCTCTTCCAGCCGCTGCCGGGTATACTCCTCCGACTCTTCCTCGGCCACCGTATCGGCCGGGTCATAGCGGTTGTCGGCCAGGTAGGCCTCGGGGACGAAGCGGCGCTCGTCGTCGTCCTGGGGGTTGGCGTCGAAGGCGGCATCATGGGCGCTGAGGCGCTGATCCATCTCGATCACCTCCTCCGGCTTCACCTTCAGATCCTCCGCCACCGCTTCCACCTCCTGCTGGTTCATCCAGCCGAGGCGCTTGCGGGCGCTGCGCAGGTTGAAGAAGAGCTTGCGCTGGGCCTTGGTCGTCGCCACCTTGACGATGCGCCAGTTGCGCAGGATGAATTCGTGGATCTCGGCCCGGATCCAGTGGACGGCGAAGGAGACCAGGCGCACCCCGTAGGCCGGGTCGAAGCGCTTGACCGCCTTCATCAGGCCGATGTTGCCCTCCTGGATCAGGTCGGCCTGCGGAAGGCCGTAGCCGCTGTAGCCTCTGGCGATGTAGACCACGAAGCGCAGGTGCGAGAGGACCAGCTTGCGGGCGGCCTCCAGGTCGTGCTGCTCGTGAAAGCGCCTCGCCAGCTCCTGCTCCTCCTCCGCGGAAAGCACCGGAAAACGGTTGACCTGGGCGATATAGGCGTCGATCGATCCGATCGGCGGGATCGCCTGCGGCGTTGCGGTATTGTTCATGACCATGTCCCCCATGAAAGCCTCCTCCTGTACCCAAGTTTAGCACTCGTTTGGTTAGAGTGCTAATGGAGGGCAGAGTTCAATGGCCCGGGGTCTACTGGGGTTCGATCTCGCGCAGCCGCCGCACCACGGTGAACCAGGCGCCGATGAGGCCGAGCAGAAGGCCGGAAAGGAGCAGGCTGAGGAGGTTGCCCGGGTCGATCCATCCGAGGCGGAAGCCGGACTGGTAGAGACCGCTGACCCGTGTCACCGGCCCCTGCAGCAGAAGCTCGCCCAGACCCAGCAGGATGCACGCGATGACCCCGGCGAACAGGCCGTAGCCGGCGCCGGCGTAGAGGAAGGGCCGGCGCATGAAGGCATCGGTGGCACCGAACAGCTTGCCGATGACGATCTCGTCGCGGCGCTGGTCGATGGCGACCCGGATCGTGTTGCCGACGATGACCAGCACGGCGATGGCCAGGAGGGCGGAGACCAGGGTGGTCGCCCTCCTGGCCACGGCCAGGATCGCGTCCAGCCGCTGGATCCAGAGCAGGTCGTACTGGGCCAGCTCCACTTCCGGCAGGCCGGCCAGACGCTTCTGCAACGCCTCGATCCCGGAGGGATCGAGGCGTTGCAGCGGGGTGACGACCAGGACGTGGGGCAGTGGGTTCTCCTCCAGCAGGGCGAGGGCCTGGTCGTAACCGCTCTGCCGGCGGAACTGTTCCAGGGCGGTGTCCGCGTCGATCAGGCTGACCGATCCTACCCCCGGCTGGGTCTGCAGGTGGCCGGCGAGCGCGCGGGCCTGCTCCAGCGTGACCTCCCTGCGCAGGTAGAGGGAAACGGACTGCTCCCGATCCAGCCCGGAGAGGGCGCGCGAGAGGTCCTCGAGGGCGAAATAGAGGGCGGCGGGGAGACACAGAGTGATGCCGATCACCGCGCTGGTGATCAGGGTGGAGAGGGGGGCGCGGACCAGCTGGCCCAGGCTGGAGACCGCGGCCTGGAGGTGGGCGGTGACCCAGGCGGTCCAGCGTGCCCTGCGGTCCCGGCGGGAGCGGTTCATGAGGCCTCGCGTCTCCCGCTGTCCTCCACCCGGCCGTCGCGCAGGCGGATGATCCGGTGCGGCATGCTGCGGATCAGCATGAGGTCGTGGCTGGCGATGAGCACCGTCACACCGACCCGGTTGAACTGCTCGAACAGCCGCATGATCTCCAGCGAGAGTTCCGGGTCGAGGTTGCCGGTGGGCTCGTCGGCCAGCAGCAGGGCCGGGCGATGCACCACCGCGCGGGCGATCCCGACCCGCTGCTGCTCACCGCTGGACAGCGCCCGGGGATGGCGCCGCTCCATCGCCAGCAGCCCCACCTTGTCCAGCGCCGCCCGGACCCGCCGTTCGATCTCGCCACGACCGACCCCGGCCACCACCAGCGGCAGGGCGACATTGTCGAACACGGTCCGTTCGGTGAGCAGCCGGTGGTCCTGGAAGATGAAGCCGATGTGGCGCCGGTAGTAGGGCAGGGCCCGGCGGCCGATCCGTTCCAGATTCTTGCCGTCCACCACCACCTGGCCCCGGGTGTGCCGTTCGATCAGGGCGATGATCTTCAGCAGGGTGCTCTTGCCGGCGCCGGACGGGCCGGTGAGGAAGGCCATCTCGCCGCGATCGATCTGCAGGGAGACCTGCCGCAGTGCCTCGCCCCGCTCCGGATAGACCTTGCTGACCTGGTGCAGCTGGATCACGCCTGACCGGTGTCCTCGTCGGTGGCCAGCAGGGCATCCACGAACTCCGCGGCGGAGAAGGGCCGCAGGTCCTCGGGCCCCTCCCCCAGGCCGATGAAGCGGATGGGGATGCCGAACCGTTCCGCCAGGGCGAAGACGATGCCGCCCCGGGCGGTGCCGTCGAGCTTGGTCAGGGTGATCCCGGTGACCCCGACCGCCTGGTTGAACTGCTCGACCTGCTGCAGGGCGTTCTGGCCGGTGCCGGCGTCCAGCACCAGCATCACCTCGTGCGGGGCCTCGGGGTCGATCTTGCCCATCACCCGGCGGACCTTCTTCAGCTCCTCCATCAGCCCGCCCTGGGTGTGCAGCCGGCCGGCGGTATCGGCGATCAGTACGTCACAGCCGCGGGCCCGGGCCGACTGCAGGGCATCGAAGATGACCGAGGCGGGGTCGGCGCCCGGCTGCTGGGCGACGACGGGGACGCCGTTGCGCTCGCCCCAGCGCTGGAGCTGCTCGATGGCGGCGGCGCGGAAGGTGTCCCCGGCCGCCAGCATGACCTGGCGCCCCTCCGCCCCGAGGCGGTGGGCCAGTTTGCCTATGGTGGTGGTCTTGCCGGCCCCGTTGATCCCCACCATCAGGATGACGAAGGGGCTCTCGGGATGCGCGGGGACCTCCAGCGGCCGGTCCACCGGCTCGAGCAGCTCGAGCATCACCTCCCGCAGGGCCTGGCGGATCGCGTCGGGTTCACCCGCCGTCCCGCGCTGGCGCAGGGCATCGATGATGCGGCGGGTCGCCTCCACGCCGACATCGGCCATCAGCAGGTGGTCCTCCAGCTCCTCCAGGGTGGCCGGGTCCAGCCGGGCCCCCGGGCGCAGCAGGCGGGAGAGGCCGCCCATCAGCCCCTGCCGGGTCTTCGCCAGGCCCCTGCCGAAAGAGGCGATCAGCCCCCTGCGCGGTGTCCCCGTGGTCTGGTCATCGGTGGAATTGCGGAACAGCTTGAACATGGATGGCGGCTTGTTGCGTGACAGCACCTATCCTACCATTCGCGGCGGGTGGAGGTGGACCGCCACG
>RFJX01000044.1 GCA_003694425.1 Gammaproteobacteria bacterium | reverse complement strand
GTCCAGGTGGTCGGGACTGACGTTGAGGACGACCGCCGCGACCGGGCGCAGCGAGCGGCACAGGTCGAGCTGGAAGCTCGACAGTTCCAGCACATAGAGGTCCGGCGCCTCCTCCTCCAGCAGGTCCAGGGCCGCCGGTCCCAGATTGCCGCCCGCCCTGACCCGGCGCCCGGCGCTGGCGGCCATCTCCGCCACCAGCGTGGTGACGGTGCTCTTGCCGTTGGACCCGGTGACGGCGACGACCGGAGCGTCGGCCAGGCGGGCGAAGAGCTCGATGTCGCCGATGATCTCGATACCCGCCTCACGGGCCGCGGTGACCGCGGGCAGGTCCGGGTCCAGTCCGGGGCTGAGGATCACCCGGCCGGCGGCACGGAACAGCTCCGGCGCGAAGGGCCCGGCGAAGCAGGTCACCGAGGGCAGCTCCATGGCCAGCCTTTCCCGGCCGGGCGGCTGTTCCCGGCTGTCGCAGACCACCACCCGGCGGCCTGCCGCGGCCAGATGACGCGCGCAGGAGAACCCGGTGGTCCCGAGTCCCACCACCAGGTCGTAGCCCGGTTCGGGCAGATTCCTCGCTGAGACCTGTGCCGCCATCATCCCTCCGTCACCGGATCTTCAGGCTGGAGAGGCCGATCAGCACCAGCACCACGGTGATGATCCAGAACCGCACGATGACCCGGGGCTCGGGCCAGCCCTTCAGTTCGAAGTGATGGTGCAGCGGCGCCATGTGGAAGATCCTCCGGCCGGTCAGCTTGTAGGAGGCCACCTGCAGGATCACCGAGACCGTCTCCATCACGAACACCCCGCCCATGATGAGGAGGGTGAACTCCTGCCGCACCACCACGGCCACCGTGCCCAGCGCCGCACCGAGGGCGAGGGCCCCGATGTCCCCCATGAAGACCATCGCCGGATAGGTGTTGAACCAGAGGAAACCGAGCCCGGCCCCGGCGATGGCGGCGCAGAAGACCGCCACCTCGCCCACCCCGGCCACGTAGGGGATCCCCAGGTAGTTCGCGAAGTAGAAATGGCCGGCGACATAGGCGAAGACGACCAGGGCCGAGGCCACCATCACGGTCGGCATGATGGCCAGCCCGTCGAGGCCGTCGGTCAGGTTGACCGCGTTGCTGCTGCCGACGATCACCAGATAGGTGAGGACCACGTAGCCCCAGCCCAGCGGGATCGCCACATTCTTCAGGAAGGGCAGGAACAGGGTGGTCTCCACCGTGCTCTCGGCGGTGTACCAGAGCACCAGGGCCGCCCCCAACCCCACCACCGACTGCCACAGATACTTGTGCCGTGCGGGCAGCCCGCGGCTGCTGCCATGCTTCACCTTCAGGTAGTCGTCGACCCAGCCGATGGCCCCGAACAGGAGGGTCACCACCAGCACGATCCAGACGAAGCGGTTGCCGAGATCGGCCCACAGCAGGGTGCTGATCGCGACCGAGACCAGGATCAGCAGCCCCCCCATGGTGGGCGTCCCGGATTTTTCCAGGTGGGACTGCGGCCCGTCGTCGCGCACGCTCTGGCCAATCTGGCGGGTGCTCAGGGAGCGGATCAGCTTCGGCCCCAGGAGGAAGGAGATGAACAGGGCGGTCAGCGCCCCCAGGATGACCCGCAGGGTGATGTACTGGAAGACATGGAAGCCGCTGTGCAGCTTCACCAGGTATCCGGTCAGCCACAGCATCATGCCGCCTGCCCTCCCCTGGCCGCCAGGGCCTCCACCACCTGCTCCATGTGCTGGCTGCGCGAGCCCTTGACCAGGACCACGTCACCCTCGCGCAGCTCACGCTGCAACCGATCGATCAGCTCCGCCCGATCCGCGCAGGCGTGTCCCCCGGCCCCGAAGGCGGTCACCGCCTCCGCCGCCAGCGGGCCGCAACCGTAGAGGACCGCGATCCCCGCCGCGCGGGCCAGTTCACCCGCCCGGCGATGCCAGCGGGGAGCCTCCGCGCCCAGCTCGCCCATCTCCCCGAGCACCAGGACGGACCGCCCCGGCTGACCCGCGAGCACCGAGATCGCGGCCTCGAGGGAACCGGGATTGGCGTTGTAGCTGTCGTCGATCAGGGTGATGCCGCGACCTGCGGCCGGGCGGAACTGGAGCCGCCCCCGTACCGGAGTGACCCCCTCCAGCCCTTCCCGGATCGCCTCCAGAGGCAGGCCGAGGGCGAGGGCGGCGGCGGCGGCGGCCAGGGCGTTCATCACGTTGTGCCGGCCAGGGAGCGGCAGGGCCACCCCGATCTCCCCGTCCCGGGTGACGAGCCGGAAGCGGCTGCCTCCGGGACCGCAGGAGACTTCCCTGGCCGTGATCCCGGCCGCCGGACCCAGCCCGAAACGCAGCACCCGGCGGTCACCGGCCAGCGTCTCCCAGAGGCCGGCCCACTCGTCATCGGCATTGATCACCGCGACCCCGTCGGCGGGCAGGCCGGCGACGATCTCGCCCTTGCTCCTGGCCACCGTGGCGACATCGCCGAAGCCCGCCAGATGGGCCGGGGCGCACTGGGTGATCACCCCCACCCGCGGGGAGGCGATCCGGCACAGCCGCTCGATCTCGCCGGGGTGGTTCGCCCCCATCTCCAGCACGGCAAAACGATGCCCGGGCGCCAGCCCGAACAGGGTCAGCGGGAGACCGATCTCGTTGTTGTAGTTGCCGCGGGTGGCCAGGACCTCACCCACCCGGGCGCAGATCGAGGCGATCATCTCCTTGACCGTGGTCTTGCCGTTGCTGCCGGTGACCGCCACCACCGGCAGGTCGAAACCATCGCGCCAGGCCGCGGCCAGCCGTCCCAGGGCGCGGCGGGTGTCTGCGACCAGGACCTGGGGCAGGTCGCCCTCCTGCTCCTGTTCCACCATCACGGCGACGGCCCCAGCCCTGCGGGCCGCCTCCACGAAGCGATGGCCATCGTGGTGCTCGCCCCGCAGGGCTACGAAGAGGTTGCCGGGCTCGAGCGTCCGGCTGTCGATGCTGCAGCCGGTATATTCCAGATCGGGCCCCTGCAGGCGTCCCCCCACCACCTCCGCGGTACGGCTCAGGCTCAGACGGATCACGGCCCGGTCTCCCCAAGCAGCTCCCGCACCAGCGCCCGGTCGCTGAAGGGACGCCGTTCACCGGCGATCTCCTGCCAGCTCTCGTGGCCCTTGCCGGCGACCAGCAGCACATCGCCGGGGGCCGCCCGCCGCAGGGCGAAGGCGATCGCCTCGGCACGGTCGGGGATCTCGGTCACCGCTTCGAAGTCCGCCGGAACCCCGGACCGGATCGCCCGCAGGATGGTTTCGGGCTCTTCCCCCCGGGGATTGTCCGAGGTGAGCACCAGTTTGTCGGCGAACCGGGCCGCTACCGCCCCCATGAGCTGCCGCTTGCCGGCGTCCCGCTCCCCCCCGCAGCCGAACAGGCACCAGAGGCGCCCCTCGCACAGCGGCCGCAGGGTACGCAGCGCCTGTTC
>RFJX01000043.1 GCA_003694425.1 Gammaproteobacteria bacterium | reverse complement strand
CGCCACCACCAGGCTGGCCAGGGAGGCGGCCAGCACCAGCCGGCCGTGCCCGGCAAGATATTCTGTCAGTTCGGCAATGCTCATGGGGCGGGCGAGGATAGCAGAAAACCGTGAAATGCAGTGATTGCGGCAGGTAACGGGACCCGGCAACGCCCTCTCCCATCCCGGAACCGGGTACACTCCCTCCCGGTGACCGAAGCGCCGAATCATCACCGGAGACCGCAATGAAACGAACCGCACTCCTCCCCGCCCTCGTCCTGATCCTCGCCGCCTGCGGTGACCAGGCCGGCCGGAAGGAACAGAAGGACCTGGTCAGAGAGGCCTCGGCACTGTTCAGTCAGTGCCGCTTCGAGGAAACCACCGTTACCGCGGATCGCGCCATCGCCCTCGGGATGGCGGACCCCCAGGCCTACAGCTTCGCCCTGATGCTCAAGGCCAGGAGCCTCGACCTGCTGGCCCGGCCGGCCGAGGCGAACCGGATCTACGACCAGCTGGTGGAGCTCGCCCAGGACGTCGACACCGCCGGGAAGGCGCGCAAGGTGGCCCGGTCTCTCGACGTGATGCTGGAGAGATGTGCTGCCAATCCAGGCCAGGATGGCCCCGCCGAAACCGGGGAACCGACCGGATGAACCCGGTCCGGCCACGCTGGCGCGGCCACCCTCCCTGGACTACGCTTCCTGCATGCCGACTGAACCGCCCGCCGGAAAGATGAAGGTCGCCCTCATCAGCCATCCCGCCTGCCTGCTCCACGAGAACGGACCGGGCCATCCGGAACGTCCGCAGCGGGTCCGGGCCATCGACGACGCCCTCATCGAGGCCGGGCTGGAGCCGCTGCTGACGCATCTCGCAGCCCCCCGCGCGACCCGTGCCCAGCTGGAGCGGGTCCACGATCCGGCCTATGTGGAGTCCATCTTCCGGCGCTCTCCGGCCGAGGGCCGCGTGATGCTGGATCCGGACACCTGGATGAATCCCCACACCCTGGAGGCGGCCCTGCGGGCCGCCGGCGCCCAGATCGAGGCCGTGGACCGGATCATGGCCGGTGATTTCCGGCGCGCCTTCTGCAACGTGCGTCCCCCGGGTCACCACGCCGAACGGGACCGGGCGATGGGCTTCTGCATCTTCAACAATGTCGCCGTGGGCACCGCCCACGCCATCGCCGCCCACGGGCTGGAGAGGGTGGCGATCGTCGATTTCGACGTCCACCACGGCAACGGGACCGAGCACATCTTCATCCACGACCCGAAGGTGATGTACTTCTCCACCTTCCAGCACCCCTACTATCCCGGGGTGGGGGCCGACACCGTGGCCGAGAACATCGTCAACGTCCCGCTGCCCGCCGGCACCACCGGGGCGCAGTACCGCGAGGCGGTGGAGCAACACTGGTGGCCGAAACTGGAGGCCTTCGCCCCGGAACTGATCTACGTCTCCGCCGGATTCGACGCCCACGCCGAGGACCCACTGGCCGGTCTGCTGCTGCTCAAGGAAGACTACGCCTGGGTCACCGGCCGGATCGTCGAGCACGCCAACCGCCACGCGCAGGGCCGGGTGATCTCCTCTCTGGAAGGGGGCTACGACCTCAACGCCCTGGGCCGCTCGGCCGCCGCCCACATCCGCGCCCTGCTCGAAGTGGGCTGAATCGGCCCCGATATCGTTACGTCGGAGGATCGGTGTTTCTCACCACGGAGACACGGAGGGCACGGAGAGTTCCGAGGTCTTTCCCATGAAGGGGTGAAGCGGTCTATCGACCCGGCGACTTCAGGTTGCGGAGAAAATCACCGCGTAAGACACCAACCACCCTGTTCAGGGTACAGGGACAGCTGCTGCCCGGGGACAAGCCCCCTGCATTCATGTCCTCCGTGTCTCCGTGGTGAGTCATTAGCTACCCCAGCGCCGCCAGTTCGCGGGCGGCGGCGAGCAGGGCCAGGCGGGCGACCACGCCGTAGGCGTAGAAGCGGTTGGGACCGGCGTCCGGCTCGCGTGCCGGGTCGGGGGTGATGCAGGACTCGGCGAAGGCGAGTGGCTCGAAGCGCATGCCGGGGGCGTTGAGATTGTCCGCCTCGCCCCGCTCGGCGTGAACGCGGTAGAAGCCCCCCACCACGTAGCGGTCGATCATGTAGACCACCGGCTCGGCGGCATGGTCATCCACCCGCTCGGAGGTGGGCACCCCCTCCTGGATGATGACGTTGCTGATCCTGAGCCCCTCCTTGCTCTTGCTCATCCGGGTGCGCTGCTTGCGGTTGAGGGCGAGGACCTCGTCGGCGTGGCGCACCGTCATCACTCCCATGCCGTAGGTGCCGGAGTCGGCCTTCACGAAGACCACGGGCTCCTGATCGATGCCGTACTCCTCGTACTTGGCCCGGATCTCACGCAGCAGCTTCTCGGTGTTGACATGCAGGCAGCCGACGCCTTCTCCCTTCATGAAGTCGACCTCCCCGCAGTTGCGGAACAGCGGCTGCAGCAGCCAGGGGTCCAGCTCCACGAGTCGCGCGAATTCATTGGCGACGTCCCGGTAGTGGGCGAAGTGGACCGACTTGAGCCGGTTCGCCCAGCCGATGGCGAGCGGCGGGACCACCGGCTGGGAAAGCCCTTCCAGGATCTCCGGCCGGCCGGCGGACAGGTCGTTGTTGAGCAGCACCAGGCAGGGCGTGTACCCCTCCACCATCACCCGGTCTCCCTCCCGCCGCAGGGGTTCGAGCCGCAGGCTGCGCCCCGATTCCAGCTCGATGACGGTCTCCCGGGTGATCTCGGGGTTGATCGTGCCGATGCGGACCTCGTAACCGGCCTGCTCCAGGATCGCCTCCAGGGTGGCCAGGCTCTCCAGATAGAAGCGGTTCCGGGTATGGCTCTCTGGCACCAGCAGCACCCGGCAGGCCTCGCCACAGACCCGCTGCATCGCGACCTGCACCGCCTGGACGCAGAGCGGGAGGAAGGCCGGGCTCAGGTTGTTGAAGCCGGCCGGGAAGAGATTGGTATCCACCGGCGAGATCTTGAAGCCGGCATTGCGCAGGTCCACCGAGGCGTAGAAGGGTGGCGGGGTCTCCCGCCAGCGGTCACGGAACCAGGTCTCGATCCCGGTCTGGTGGTCGAGCAGGTGGCGCTCGATGGTCAGCAGGGGACCGGTCTGGGCGGTGGTCAGGTGGGGAACGACGGCGTGTTCGGTCAAGGGCTCTGCTCCATTTCCGGCTCACCAGTTTACCGCATTGTCCGGTCGGGACCGACGCCGATCATGCCGCCGGGCTCCAGCAGGCGCAGATAGACCTGGTCGAAGTGATGCTGCGGCAGCTCCACCGCCTGTTCCCGGAACAGACTGCGCAGGCGCACCGCATCCCAGCTCCCGTCGCCGACGATGAGCGGGGAACGGTTCTCGAACGGCAACTGCTCGCCGTCATCCACCGCGGCATGCCGGAATCCGCTGCGCCGCTGCCAGGACAACACCCGCTCCCGATGCGGCTTGTCGTAGCAGAGCTGGAAGGCCTCCACCCGCTCGCTCTCGGTGACGAAGAGATACAGGTCCATCTCCGGGGAGTTGTACCAGATCCGGATCAGGGCGCCTTCGAGCCGGCGG
>RFJX01000042.1 GCA_003694425.1 Gammaproteobacteria bacterium | reverse complement strand
GTGGCCAGGTAGACCACCGGGCCGGCGTGGGCCGCGGCCAGCGCCTCCGCATGGCGGCTCTTGCCGGAGCGGGCCCCGCCCAGGATCAGGGTGCGCATGGGAACGGGTTCATGTGCAGTACCGGAGAAACCTCGCTCGATACAGTAAAACTCCCGGTCATTTATGAATGCATCCTGCTGGTATCATGGACAGGGTCCGGCATATGCCGGTTTGCACAGATGATACCGGACACCTCACCAAACGTCTCCCTTGCAGTTCTCAATATGCCTGATTCTCCGACAGATTTTCACCTCTCACTACTGGCCCCAGAATTCTGGCCTCTATGGGCAGGGCTGGGTTCTGCCTGGAGCCTCGCCCATGCCCCCTATCCCGTGCAAATGGCCGTCGGCCGCCGGCTGGGTCGACTGGCGCTGCGACTGGCGTCTGCGCGCCGTCACATCGCCGCCGTCAATCTGCGCCTCTGCTTTCCTGCACTGAGCGAGGAAGAGCGGCAGCGTCTGCTCGAACGCCATTTCGAGTCGCTGGGCATGGGAATCGTGGAAACGGCAATGAGCTGGTGGACACCGCCGAACAGGTTGCGGCATCTGGGTCACATCGAGGGCCTCGAGAACCTCCACCATGCCCTGGAGCGTGGCAAGGGAGTGCTGCTGCTCTCTGCCCATTTCACCAGCCTGGAGATCGGCGGACGCTTGCTCGCCCGGCAGGTGCCCTTTCACGTCATGTACCGGCGCCACAAGAATCCCCTGTTCGAGCGCGTCATGCGCAAGGCGCGGGAGCGGAACTTCGAGAAGGCCATCGACCGGGACGACCTGCGTGGCCTACTCCGAAGCCTGCGTGCCAACATGCCCGTCTGGTACGCCCCGGACCAGGACCACGGCCGCCATCATTCGGTGTTCGTGGACTTCTTTGGCATCCCTGCCGCGACCGTCACGGCCACGGCACGGCTGGCCCGCATCAGTGGCGCGGCCGTGGTACCCTTCTTTCCCGAACGCCTGCCCGGCAACCGCGGTTATCGGCTGCGTGTCCTGCCCGCCCTGGAACACTTCCCGAGTGGGGACGACCGCCATGACACGCTCCGCATCAACCGGTTGCTGGAACAGGAGATCGCCCGCATACCCGAGCAGTACCTGTGGGTGCACCGCAGATTCAAGACCCGACCGGAAGGCGAGCCTGCGCCCTACTGATCCAGGTCCCACTGGTATATTGGTATAATGATCCGACTGAACCCGAGGCACCGCAGGCCTCGCAAGGAAGATAACGAATCCAGGGCCCGAGAATGAAGGAATCCAAGCGCATTGTCGTGATCTACGGCGCCAAGGAAGAGAACTGGGTCGGCGGGGAAGGTGGCGGCATACACAAGGCCGTCATCAATCAGCTCCACGTGATCCGGGCCTGCGGCTGGAAACCCTTTCTGCTGACGGCCTCGGCACCCTGTGCCAGGGAAGCGCAGGGCCACGGCTACGAGGTCCATCACAGCCTGTACTGGCACAATGGTCTGCGGCCACAGCTGAGCCTCGAGTGCCTTTCGGTGATGCGCCGGCTGCGGCGCGAATCTCCGCTCGCCATCGTCCACCACAGCGGCCGCACCTGGCCTCTGGGCAGAACCCTGCTCGGCAGGGCACCCAACATCGAGGTCCTGCACAAGGAAAAACCGCGCCCCTATCGTTTCTTCCGCCACTGGATGGTGTTCACGGAAGGCTTCCGGGACGAGGTCTCCCGCATCATGCCGGACAAGATCATTTCCGTGGTCCCCAATGCCTATCGCAAGCGCAGCGACTGCCGTAGCCAGCCGAGCGGGAATGCTACCCTGCAGATTGGCTATGTCGGCAGAACCGGCTATGGCAAGGGCATCGACATCCTGTTCGATGCGATGCATCGCCTGCAGGACGTGGATTTCAGACTGCACATGTGTGGCGACCCGATTGACGCCGAATTCCGGCCGGCGGCCGAGGCGCTGGAGTCACGGGGACGGCTGGTGCACCATGGCTGGATCGGCAGGATCGAGCCTTTTCTTGCCGAACTCGATATTCTCATCCTGCCATCGCGTAGCGAAGCATTTCCAATGACCATTCTCGAATCTCTTGCCGTTGGAGTTCCCGTAATTGCATCTCGCCTGAATGGACCGTCCGTGATGATCCAACATGGCATCAATGGCCTGCTGTTCGAAGTAGGGGACGTGGAAGCGCTGGCGAAGCACATTCGCAGCCTGGCCGATCCGGCCAGGCGACTGCCCATGGCCAAGGCGGCACTGGAATCCTCGCGGCGATTCACACCGGAAGCCGTCGCACCTCAATTTGCCGAGGCCATCGAATTCCATCGCCGGCGATTCCGGGAGACTGGGCTGTCATGAACCTGCAGGATGCCACCCTCGCCCTGCTGACTTGGCGCGCGCCACGTACCTTGGAGAGGACTCTGGCCTCGCTGAGGGATCTCCGCCCGGCATTCGGTGACGCCCTGGTGGTCTGTCAGTGCGGGGCCCCCGAGGAGGTCGAGCTAGCGGAACGTTATGGCTACCGAACCTGCGTCACGCTCGAGAACGTAGGCATCCAGTCCGGTCTGGAACTGGCGGTCCGCTCCGCAGACCGGAAGCAGGTACTGGTTCTGGAGAACGACAACTGCCTCGTCAATGCACGGGACAGCCACCTCCTGGAAGAGGCCCTGGAGCTCCTGCAGCGAGGCGAGGTCGAATTCGTGCAGTTCGGGGACTCCGTGCATCAAAGCGACCGAAGGGCCAAAAAATACTGGCAGGGATTTCCGCCCCGGCGCACCCTGGCCGGAAGGATACGATGGGCCCGGGCCGATGCCTGGCTGCTCCGCTACTGCCTGATGCACAGCCATCCCGTCGCACAGCTCCCTTCCGAAAAGGTGCGCCTGTCTGCGGAGCGAGGTATCGCAATCACGGATTCGCGCTTCATGCCCTGGTCCAACCGGGCCTTTTTCGTGCGACGAGACTTCTTCCTCGAGGAACTCATTCCTCTAGCCGAATCGGCCCGATCGATCCGCAGGGTCAATGGCCATCCGGAACTCGAACAGGCCATCAACGGCAGGAGCAACCGCAAGCGCTGGCGCCGCAAGCGCTATCGGCTCGGAGTCAGCCTGCGTCCCCTGTTCGGGCACGAACGGCAGGATCGCCCCGCAGGAGACGAAAAGGCCTTGCACGAGATGCAGCAAGGCCGGCAGGCGGAGGCATGCTGAGGCTTCCCGCCAGGACGGCCCACCACCTGCGCCCGGATCCCCGGTCCGTGATCGCATCGCTGCTGCTCACGATCCTGGTACTGAGCCTGCCGCCGAAGACCGCCGGCCTGCACATCAGCGGCGCGCTCGTCATGCTCTGGGCCCTGCTGCAACCCCGCGACGTCCTGTCGTCGCGCACGATTCGTGCCTATTTTCTTCTGACATCGGCTTGGCTGGTACCCGTGATCCTGGCCGCAATCGTCCAGCATGCCGTTGGCCTCGAGACGGCCACCGAGGCGCGCCCGCTATTGACGGCCCTGTTCCGCATGCTGGGCATCGGCGTGGGCCTGCTGATCCTTCTGGAGCGGGGATGGATCCCTGTCCGTATTGCCCATGCGATCTTCGTCGGGGCCCTGCTGGTCAACGTTGTGGCCGGCTACGTCCAGTGGCTCGGTGATGGCAGCCTGCACGACTTGCAGTGGCGCGCCTATCGTATGCAGGGGCTGGCGGGCAACCCCAACCCCTTCGGAACCTTTACCTCATTGTTGCTGACCCTGCTCGCCGACCGCCTGCGACAGAACCATCGTAACCCCCTGTACTGGACAATGGCTCTCCTGGCAGCCGGCGCGATCTGGCTGTCGGGATCACGTGGCGCCCTTCTGGTCTCGGCCGCGGGCCTGCTGGTCCTGTTCTCGCGCCATCTCTCCAGGAGGAACGTGGTTGCCTTCCTGATGATCGGAATTCCGATCGGAATCACATTGTCTTTCGTCGCCAGCCATTTCCAGGAAGCGAGCACCTCGCATCGCCTCGTGCTCATCGACTTCTCCTGGAACAAGATCCTCGAATCACCCCTCATCGGATGGGGGGCCCATGCCTTTGCCACCTTTCCTGCCGAAGCCCGCAACGGCATCGACGCGCCCCATAACATGCTGCTCGATCTGGCATTGACCGGAGGCCTGCTCCCGGTCATCGGCTGGATCCTGTCCACCGGTTACCTTGCCTATCGCCTGTTCATGGCCGGAACGGCCGCTGCCACCCTGATGCTCGCCCTGCTCGCATCCGCCACCCTGGCCGGCCTGCTGGAATACTCCCTGGTCAACTCGCTGCATTTCCAGATCACCTGGATGCTGGTCACGGTGTTCGGCTGCCGGATCGTGTGGCAGGAGACGGCTCATCCGCGGCACCTGGAAGTGTCCCGCTCTGCCCCCCATATCGAAGCCATGCCCGACGGCGCTGCGAGAAAGGGATGAATCAGGAACCGGTCAACATTCTCTGTACCAAATGGGGCGACCGTTATGGCTCCCATTATGTCAATGCACTCTACCGGGGCGTAACCCGCCATCTGCAACGCCCGTTCCGCTTCCATTGCTGCACGGATGACGACAGTGGTCTCCTTCCGGACATCAAGACCATCCCCTTTCCGGACAACCCCGGCATCAGACGGGGCTGGCCCGACGTGCTCGTCAAGCTGATGTTCCTGCAGGACGGCTTCGGCGGCCTGCGGGGACCGACACTCTTTCTCGATCTCGACGTGCTGATCACGGGGGACATCGACTGCTTCTTCGATTATCACCCGGGTGAATACTGCATCATTCACAACTGGGTATCCCGTCGCAAGGAACTGCTCGGCAGGAGGCCCGACGTGGGCAATTCATCGGTGTTCCGTTTCGACGCCGGCCACTCCGGACTTGTCTACGAAACCTTCCTGCGCCAGATGCACGAGGCCGAGGACCGCAGCATCTTCAATACCGAACAGGCCTTCCTCACCCATGCCATGGGAAAGGTGCACTGGTGGCCGGAAGAATGGGTGCGCAGCTTCAAGCGCCACTGCCGTCCCACGTTTCCGCTCAATTACCTGCTCACCCCCAGGCTGCCGGAGGGATGCAGGATCCTGGTATTCCATGGCCGTCCGGATCCGGACGAGGCCCTGCACGGCTTCCATGGCCGCAAGCTCCACCATCACGTCCGTCCCACTCCCTGGATTGCGGACTACTGGCAGGCATAGGGAAAGATGCAGCAGCTGGCCGACGGCATCCTCGTCATCAATCTCGCCGAACGCACCGACCGCTGGGCCTACGTGCAGGAAGAATTGCGTCCTCATGTTCCGGAGGGTTCCCTGCTGCGCATCGATGCCGTCAAGGGCACGCGTATTGCCGGATACGGCAGACCGCCTCTGTTCAGGGGACGACGCCGCGATACCACCTGGGCGGGCCGTGCCGGCTGCCTGCTGTCCCATCGCAAGGCCATCGAACACGCCCTGGAACAGGATTGGAAACGGGTGCTCATCCTGGAAGACGATGTCCGGATTGCAGCGGACCTGCCCCTGGTGGTGCCCGAGCTGGCACGGACCCTGAACCGGCAGCACTGGGGAGCCTGCTACCTGGGCTTTACCGATCCGGTTGGACCCTATCGCCACATCGCGTCACTGCACGAGGGGCGGGATCTCTACGAGCTGTTCGGCTGCAGCACCACCCATGCCTACCTCCTCACCCGCGCCGCCTGCCGCATCCTGGTTCACGCTCTGCCGGACGAGCAAGAGGTCTGGGACTGGCTGACACGGCATCGCGCCATCGACCGCTGGTATGCACGCACCCTGTCCCGATGGTTCCGGGTACTGGCCGTGTCGCCCTCCCTCATCAACCAGAGGCAGGGGCCCTCGGACATCACCGGGCGGGATCAGGAAGAGGGGCACCTGACCGCGGTTCCTGCCGCTTCCTCCCTGCTGCCCTACCGGCTGGCCATGTTGCAGACCAGCCTCAGGCATGGCATCCTCAACCGCTACGACGCCTTGCGCGGCTTCATCAAGCGCCGTCGCGGATTCTGATGGTCATGAGCGAGCGCCATCCTTCCGACAGGGAGATACGCGTCAAGTTTCTCGGCAAGTACAAGCCAGGGCATGACGGCGAGGGATGGTTGCGCATGTTTCCCGACAACGAACCGGTCTGGGGCAACTGCCGTTTCATCTTCGACCGCCACTGCCGGGACTACGACTGGCTGGTCGTCTATGACGACCTGCCCTCGCTGGCAGGCGAACGGCATCCGCTCTGGGAAGAGCGGCTGGCCTGCCCGTCCACCCATACGCTACTCATCACTTCGGAGCCTTCCAGCATCAAGGCCTATGGCTCAAGCTATCTGCGCCAGTTCCACTGGCTGCTCACCAGCTCGCCGGCCTGGGGCACGGCCTGGCATCCCGGACGCATCCACCAGCAGCCCGCGCTCATCTGGTTCTATGCCGACAGTTCACCGCGGGGCGATTACAACCACATCAGGACGCATGTCCCCCTGCAGAAGACACGCCTCATCTCCACGGTCTGTTCCTCGAAGCGTCACGGCCGCACCCTGCATGCGCGGCGCCATGCATTCACCTGGGAGCTGAAACGCCTGATCCCGGAACTCGAGATCTATGGCCACGGCGTGCGCCCCTTGGCTGACAAGGCCGATGCCCTCGACCCCTACAAGTATCACGTTGCTGTCGAGAACTATGCCGGTCCGCATCACTGGACGGAGAAGCTGGCCGACGCCTTTCTGGGTGCCTGCATGCCAATCTATCACGGTTGCCCGAACGTGGCGGACTATTTCCCTCCGGAGAGCTTCATCACCATCGACGTCTGGGATACGGAAGCGGCTGCTGAAACGATCCGCAAGGCGATCCGGGACCGGGCGTGGGAGAAAAACCTGGACGCCATCCTCGAGAGCCGCCGCCGGGTACTGGAAGAATACGGCACCATCGCCACCATCTGCCGCATCGTCAACGAACACCACACTCCGGCTTCCGGCGCCGGGCAACCGCCACGCGTGATCGCCAGCCGGCGACGCCTTCATCGTCATCCCGTCCGGGGACTCGCCTATCTGCTGGAAAAGGGCTACGTGAGGGCCAGACACCTGCTGACGGACAAGTATCTGCGCAACCGCTAACGGCTGCGAAGGCGAAACAGCAGTCCACGGGGGAATGGGCGGAAAGCCTTGTGGGAACGCAGGGTGACCAGCCTGGATTCTGCATCCACGTATAGCCGGCTGGCCCAATGAGCGCTCCAGGCAAACGGGTTGTAACGGTCGAGCACCAGATCACGCGCCTCGCGCAACGCCGGCACGTGCGACTCGTCCCAGGGCGCATCCAGCAATTGGCGCAGCGTGCGCTCGGCCTGTTCCGGCTGGTCAACGTCGATGGGCAAGAAGGCTGTGCGGGGAAAGTAGTCTTCGATATTGGTGCAGCCGGCGTAGACGGGAAACGCCCAGCCCAGATAGGCATCGGCCAGCTTCTCCGTCCAGTAGTGCCGGGACACGCTGTTCTCCAGCACTAGGTGATAGCGATAGGGAAGGATCGCCTCCATCTTGTCGTTGACGGGATGGAAGCCGCGCCCGAAATGCACCAGCCGCTTGCCGAGGCGCCGCTTGAGATATTCGAGCAACGCCAGCCGCTTGCGTTGTCCGGGCGTATGGGCCGCATCGGAGCAGACCACGGAGATGCGGTTCTCCTTCTGCGGGTATTCAATCGTCCGCAGTCGATCAAGGCCATAGAGGTAGCGATTGGCGCCCTGATCGAGACCGACGTGCCAGTTGAGCCCGGGCGCGCTCTGGATCAGGTGTGGATGACCGGAGCGATCGTGCGTATCGATCACGTGACCGAACTGTGCATAGAAAGCGGGCGGATAGAGTTTCTTCTCCAGGGGTTCGCCGGCGATGAACAGGGTGTTGCACGGCGCGACCCGGAAACGGTCCCTGGGAGTGGCGTTGGCGAGCACGACACAGAAATCGGTCTCGCCGCCCTCGGGAGGATTGATGTCGAAGACACAGTTCCCCCAGCGCAGGGAACCTCCCGGTGTCAGCAGTTCCAGCCCTTCCGGGGCGCAATCCATGATGAAGCGGATTCGTAACGGCGTTTCCATCATGCGCACTTGTCGACATAATCCAGGGATGCGGGCAACCGGCGCCAGCCGGCCGCCCCCTGGAGTGGCAGGCCGGTACTGGCAGGCGTCCAGATCAGCCGCTGCCGCCCGGCCTCACCGCCCAGCCAGGCACCCCACCAGCTGAAGGTGCTGTTGGCGATAATGGCGTGGCGGCAACGCGTCATGAGCCAGAGGTCGCGCAGCTCGTCATCGACGTCACAGGACCGGACCTCGACCCTGGCGGTCCCGAAATCGAGCCGGGCCAGCGCCCAGTCCGGATCGTCGCCAAAGAGCACGAAAACGGGGCTGTCCAGTTTCTCCCGGGCCTCGTCGATGGCGGCCTGATAATAGTCGGCGCCCAGCAGTGGCGAATAGCGATGCCGCCGGACATGCACGAGGACCGATTCCTGCCCGGCCAGCGTTTCGCCCCTGATCCGCGTCTCTTCGTCCTCCGGCAGCGGAGGAGTCAGCTCCTCGCGGATGCGGATCGCCTGATCGGCGAAGAAGGTCTCGTTCTGCCAGTAACCCACGAGTGTGACCCGCCGGCGGGCCGGACGGTACCTCGCCATCGTCTCCGGCGAGTCCAGGTGGCTCTCGGCCAAATAGGTGCGCCACCGGATCGGGAGCAGCTTGTTCGCCATGCGGACGAGACGGTGACGGGGATGCCGAAGAGACGGGGCGATCCGCCATTCCTCAGGCAGCAACGTGGCTCGCACGGGAAAGTGCTGCAACCGATAGCGGCGCCCGTAACGATCGTCCTGATATCCCAGCTCGGCATCCAGGTACAGGTCCCGTCCCGTCCTCAATGCCAGGGCCCGGGCCGCGGCATAGATGAAGAACTGGTTGCCAAGGCCTCCCTTGACGATGGCGATGATCGCACCCCGCCCGGCCGACTTGCGCTTGTGCCTGGTCATGAACGGGTCACCACAACAGCCGCACCCTTCATGCTAGCTCCCTGTATACGGACAGGGTACGCTCCTGCATGGCGGGCAGAGAGAAGGCATCGGCCAGTTCACGCACCGGTGGCGGCTCGTGCCGCCATTCGAGCACCTTGCGCACCACGGCGTCGGTGTCACCGACGGGCACCAGGCCCTTGGGGAAGAGGGCCTCGAGCTGCTCGCGCACGCCGCCGTGGGCATAGCCGATCACGGGCCGGCCCATGGCCAGGGCCTCGAGGGTGGTGCGGCCGAAGGACTCCGGG
>RFJX01000041.1 GCA_003694425.1 Gammaproteobacteria bacterium | reverse complement strand
GCCCACCTCGGCGATGATCCGGCCGAAGGCGGCGATGCAGGCGGCCATGAGGCCGTGACGCACCTCGTTCATCACCGTGAGCATGGCCCGCCACGGGGGGGCTCCGAGGGTGATCGCGGTCTCCCAGGCGCGCCGGTCGACCGCCTGGAAGGCGGCGTGGGAAAAGGCCACGAGGATCGGCAGGCTGAGCAGTATCTGCCCGATCACCATGGCGCTCTGGGTGAAGAGCAGGCGCAGTTCCCCGAAGGGGCCGGTGCGGGTAAGCAGCATGTAGACGGTCAGGCCGACCACCACCGCCGGGACCGCCAGCAGGGCGTTGACCGTCGCCAGCAGGAGGCGCTGTCCGGGGAAGCGGTGGTAGGCGAGGAGGAAGGCCAGCAACAGGGCGGGCGGCGCGGCGATGAGGATCGCCCGGAGGGAGACGCTGAAGGATACGCCGATGATCCCCCAGAGCTCCGGATCGGCGGCCAGCAGGAGCTCCAGCGCCTGGCGGAAGCTGTCGGAGACGCTGTTCAATCCGGGCCGCTCTCTCCCGCCGGTTCGTCCAGGACGACATTCCCGGCGCCATGATAGACGAGAAAGTGCCGCCCCTTGGCCCGGGCGATGGTCAGCACGTTGCAGCGCCTGGCGTACTCCAGTCCGGCATGGGTGATGCCGGAGCGGGAGAGCAGCACCGGGACTTTCATCTGGACCACCTTGATCACCATCTCCGAGGTCAGACGGCCGGTGGTGTAGAAGAGCTTGTCGGCGCCCTCCACGCCGTCCATCCACATCATTCCGCTGATGGTGTCGACGGCATTGTGGCGGCCGACATCCTCCACCGAGTAGATGATCTCCTCCCCGTGGCACAGGGCGCAGCTGTGCACGGCACCGGCGTGGCGGTAGATCTCGTTGTAGCGGGCCACGCTGCGCAGGAGACGGTAGATGTCCGACTGCCGCAGGCGGGGTGGCTGCAGGCGGGTGGAGGCCACCTCCTCGAGGATGTTGCCGAACAGGGTGCCCTGACCGCAACCGCTGGTCACCGTGCGCCGGGAGAGCCGTTCGTCTTCGGTGGCTGCCGGTTGCCGCGTGGTGACAGCTGCGGCGCCGGTCTCCCAGTCGACCTGGACCGATTCGACCTGTTCGAGCGACTCGAGCAGGCGCTGGTTGCGCAGATAGCCCAGGACCAGGTGTTCCGGATACTGGCCGATGGTCATCAGGGTGACCACTTCCCGCCGGTCGAGGTAGATGGTCAGGGGGCGTTCGGTGGCGATGCCGCGGACCACGGTTTCGCCCCGCTCGTTCATCGCCTCGGCGGTGAGGACAGGGGGACGACCCGACTGGCTGAGCCGGGGCCTTGCCGGAGCGTTCATGGCATCAGCCGCCGGTGTGGTTCATGTGCCGGCGCAGGACGGGGCGGGTGCCCAGGTCGAATTCGTGGCGCTCTGGCTTGATCGCCATGGAGTCGATGATGGCCTGGCGCAGCGGTTCGTCTTCCCGCGGGTGTTCCCGCACGACCCGGCGCAGGTCGACGGAATGTTCATGCCCCAGACAGAGCAGCAGCCGGCCCTCTACGGTCAGCCGGACCCGGTTGCACAGATGGCAGAAGTTGTGGCTGTGAGGCGAGATGAATCCCACCCGGGTCCCGGTGCCGGCCAGGGTGTAGTAGCGCGAGGGACCGCCGGTGGAGTCGGTGCTGGGCAGGAGGGTGAATTCCCTTTCGAGATCCGCCCGGATGGCGTCGCTGGAATAGTACGATTCGGCACGGTCCCGTTCCTCGATCTCCCCCAGTGGCATCTCCTCGATGAAGCTGATGTCGAGGCCCCGCTCGACGGCGAAGCGGGTCAGGGACAGCACCTCGTCCTCGTTGCGACCGGCGAGGATCACGCTGTTGAGCTTGATCCGCGCGAAACCCGCCTCCCGGGCCGCCTCGATCCCGGCAAGCACCCGGTCCAGCTCACCGACCCGGCTGATACGGCGGAAGCGGTCGGCCCTGAGGGTGTCCAGACTGATATTGAGCCGGCGCATCCCGGCCTCCTTCAGGTGCGGGGCGTACTGGTCGAGCCGGGTCCCGTTGGTGGTCATGACCATCTCGCCAAGCCCCGGCAGACGGCCCACCTCCCGGAACAGCTTGAGTACCCCCCGACGGACCAGGGGTTCGCCACCGGTGAAGCGGATCTTGGTGACGCCCAGTTCGACGAAGACCCGGCAGATGCGGGCGATCTCCTCCAGGCTGAGGAGCGACTCGCGCGGGAGGAAGGTCATCTTCTCCGCCATGCAGTAGATGCAGCGCAGATCGCAGCGGTCGGTCACCGAGACGCGCAGATAGTTGATTCGCCTTCCGAAACGGTCGCTGAGGCCCTGCTCGCTCATTGGGGATCCCGGGTCATTGCCTTAATCCGACTGATTTGCTAAGTATATCCCAACGGCCCTGCCGTGGCATCCGGCGGCCGGTGCCATTACACTCTGCCTGGTGCCCGGGCAAGGAGGAACACCCGGGTGAGGATTCGGGCCGCACGAGACGGCCCTCGATAATAACAAACCATCAAGCCCCCACGTCGGGCGGGAGGAGGGGAACAATGGCTGGACTGCTGTCCAAAGAACACATCGTCGCCGGTCCCGGCTTCAACCGCTGGCTGGTGCCTCCGGCGGCCATCGCCGTCCATCTGTGCATCGGCTCGGTCTATGCCTGGAGCATCTACAACCCGGCCCTGATCAAGCAGTTCGGGGTGGTGGCCAGCGCGCCGGAAGACTGGAACCTCAGGGAGGTGGTGTGGGTCTTCACCACCGCGATCGTCTTCCTCGGCCTGGCCGCCGCCTTCGCCGGCAAGTGGCTCGAAAAGGTGGGACCCCGCATGGTGGGGGTGGTGGCGGCGGCGCTGTGGGGCGGCGGCTACCTCGTCGGCGGTCTCGGCATCGTCACCCATCAGCTCTGGCTGCTCTACCTGGGGTACGGCGTGCTCGGTGGCTGCGGCCTGGGCCTGGGCTATGTCTCCCCCGTCAGCACGCTGATCCGCTGGTTCCCGGACCGCCGGGGGATGGCGACCGGCATGGCCATCATGGGCTTCGGCGGCGGCGCGATGATAGGCGCCCCGCTCAAGGAATACTTCATCCGCTTCTACTACGAGCCGCCCGAGTTCCTCGGGCCGGTCGACCAGGTCAACCTGGTCACCGAGGCGGGCAAGCGCCTGGCCGAGGTCGGGGGCAAGCTGCAGGAGGTGGTGGTGGTCACCGCCAAGGACGTGGCCAACATGATCGTCCCCGGTCCGGAGGGGGTCTATCTCGTCGGCACCGGCAGCACCGGGGTGGCCCAGACCTTCTTCACCCTGGGTGTCATCTACTTCGTGATCATGATCGTCGCCTCCTTCTCCTACCGGGTCCCGGCCGAGGACTGGAAACCGGAGGGCTGGACCCCGCCGGACGAGAGTCACGCCGCCAGACGCATGATTACCCCGCACCACGTCCACATCGACGAGGCCCTCAAGACCCCGCAGTTCTACCAGCTCTGGCTGATGCTCTGCCTCAACGTCACCGCAGGCATCGGGGTGATCGGGGTGGCCAAGACCATGATGAAGGAGATCTTCGGGACCACCCTGCCGACCATCGTCGACAGCGAGTTCGCCGCCTTCTACGTGGTCATGATCAGCGTGTTCAACATGGTCGGGCGTTTCTTCTGGGCGTCCATCTCCGACTACATCGGGCGCAAGAGGACCTACTTCATCTTCTTCGCCCTGGGGACGGTGCTCTACCTCTCGATCCCCTATACCGCCCAGCAGGTGAGCGCCCATCCCGCGGTGGTCTGGCTGGTCTATTTCTACGCCGCCACCATGATCATCTTCACCATGTACGGCGGGGGCTTCTCGACCATTCCCGCCTACCTGGCGGACATCTTCGGCACCAAGTACGTGGGGGGCATCCACGGCCGCCTGCTGACCGCCTGGAGCACCGCCGGGGTACTGGGACCGCTGATCATCACCAGCCTGCGGGAGTCCTCGATGAAGGAGGCGATCACGAAGCTGGTCGAGCGGATCGATCCAGCGGTGTTCGAACGCACCTTCGGCGCCGGCATCGACCAGCTCGACGCCCTGGTGGAGGCCAAGACGGTGACCATCGCCAAGCTGATGAGCATCG
Source organism: Gammaproteobacteria bacterium (assembly GCA_003694425.1). Taxonomy (GTDB): domain Bacteria; phylum Pseudomonadota; class Gammaproteobacteria; order J113; family J113; genus J113. Next base: position 1,973 of record RFJX01000041.1, on the reverse strand, counting down.
CCCCTCCGGGCACGGTCGACCCCACCAGCAGCCTCTACAACACGCCGATGTACGTGATGGCATCGCTGCTCGTCGTCGCCCTGATCGCCAATGCCCTGATGCGACCGGTCCATCCGAAGCATCACATGACGCCGGAGGAGGTCGCCAACAGCGACGGTCACAGCTGAGCCGGTGGCGGCGGGCCGTCCCGCGCGGACGGCCCGCCCTGGCGCACGTTCAGCCCTCTCTTGCCCAGGTGGTATAGGGGTGTTCGATCAGACAGGCGTTGTAGTAGCGCCGGTCGTCGCTCACCTCGGCGCCGATCCAGGGGGGCAGGGGTACTGGTGCCTCCTCGTCCTCCAGCTCGATCTCTGCGACCACCAGACCGGCGTTTTCGCCCTCGAACTCGTCGATCTCCCAGGTGTGGCCCCGGTATTCGACGAAGTGGCGGACCTTCTCGATGAATGGACGCATGCAGAGGTGCTCCAGGATCTCCTCCGCTTCCTCCACGGGAACGGGAAATTCGTACTCACGGCGCCGGACGCCGAGGGTGGCGCTCTTGATGTTGAGCCAGGCCTGCCCGTCGGCGATCCTGACGCGTACCGAGCAGCGGTCGGTATTGGCCAGATAACCCTGACGATAGCGCTCGCTGCGTTGCACCGCGTCACGCCAGCTGTCGTCCCTGAGCAGGAACTTGCGTTCGATCTCGTGTGCCATGTCGGTTCTGCCCTGCCAGTTGATGGAAATCCCTCCGGGATGAGCCGGGGCGTTTCGTGAGCATAGCCGCAAAAGGGGGGGCGGGGGGAGGGGGCGAGTACCGCGTGCCGGGAGCGGCCCGCCGCCTCGGACTGCTCCTGCCGCTGGGCTTCGCCTCCGGCCTCCCGCTGGCACTCTCCTCGGGGACCCTGCAGGCCTGGCTGACGGTCGAGGGGGTGGCGATCGAGCGGATCGGGCTGTTCGCCCTGGCCGGCCTGCCCTATACCCTGAAGTTCCTCTGGTCCCCCCTGCTGGATCGATATTCCCCGCCCTGGCTCGATCGCAGGCGCGGCTGGGTCCTGCTCTGGCAGGGCTCGCTGATGCTGGTACTGGTCGCGATGGCGCTGTGTGGCGTCGATGGAGGACTGTGGCTGCTGGGGTTCCTCGCCCTGCTGCTCGCCTTCGCCTCCGCCAGCCACGACATCGTGATCGACGCCTATCGGACCGATCTGCTCCCCCCGCCCGAACGGGGACTGGGGGCGGCCCTGAACGTCACCGGATACCGGCTTGGCATGCTGGTCTCCGGGGCCCTGGCGCTGATCCTCTCCGACCGGATCGGCTGGTCCGCCACCTATCTCTGCATGGCGTTGGCGATGTCAGCCGGGATCCTGGCCACCCTCACGGCTCCGGCACCCCTCTACGCCGCCACTGCGCCCCGGAGCCTGAAAGAGGCGGTCGTCGGTCCCCTGCAGGGATTGCTGGCCAGGCCGCAGGCCACCGCCCTGCTCGCCATGATCGTACTCTACAAGCTGGGAGACGCCTTCGCCGGCACCCTGACCATTGCCTTCCTCATCCGCGAACTCGGTTTCAGCGCGGCGGAGGTGGGCGTTGTGGCCAAGGGGGCGGGCCTGGTCGCCACCCTCCTGGGCGCGCTGGGTGGCGGGGCGCTGCTCGCCCGGATCGGCCTGTTCCGTTCCCTGCTCTGGTTCGGCCTGCTGCAGGCCGTCACCAACCTCGGGTTCTGGGCGCTGGCGCTGCACGGCAAGAACGCCCTCGGCATGGCGGTGGTGGTGGTGGCCGAAAACCTGGCCGGTGGCATGGGCACCGCCGCCTTCGTCGCCCTGCTGATGGCCCTCTGTGACCACCACTACAGCGCCACCCAGTATGCCCTGCTGTCGGCGCTCGCGGCGCTGGGCAGGGTCCTGGCCGGACCACCGGCAGGGGAACTGGCGGCCGCTGCCGGCTGGGTCTGGTTCTTTCTTCTCAGCTTCCTGGTGGCCCTTCCGGGTCTGTGGCTG
>RFJX01000003.1 GCA_003694425.1 Gammaproteobacteria bacterium | reverse complement strand
TCCTTGGCGTGGAGGCGCTCACCGGCAGCTTCCGCGGCCGCCTCTCCCTCGCCGGTGAGGGAGACGCGCTCCGGGAGGCCGGGATGGAGGGCCGGTTCCGCGAGGTCTCCTTCAACGGGCGCAACGTGGCCGAGGCCCTGACGGCCAGGGCAGAGGCCGGCGTCACCCTCTCCCCGGAGGGGCTGGAGGGCCACCTCGATCTGCACCTCGAGGGCGGGGCCGTCTATCTGGAGCCGGGCTTCACCGTCGGCGGGATCGCCCCCGGCTTCACCCTGGAGCCGAAGGGGGACGGGATCACGCTCCGCGTGGAGGGGGGCTGGCAGCACCCGAGGCAACGCCTCGAGCTGCGCCGGCTCCAGCTCGACGATGCCTCCATGGGCCGGATCGACGCCCGCCTCGACCTCACCCTGGGACCGGTCCCGGCGCTCCACCACCTGGAACTCGAGAGCGGGCGGCTCGCCCTGCTCCCGCTCTATCGCAACTATCTGCAGCCGCTCCTCCTCGGCACCCCCTTCGGCGACCTGGAGGTGGCGGGCGACGCGGGGGTGAGGCTGCGCTGGCACGACGGCCGCCTGCGCGTTCTGGATCTGTCCCCCTCTGCGGTCCACCTGCAGGACCGGGCGGGCCGCTTCGCCCTCGCCGGACTCGAGGGCGAGGCCCACCTGGCCGGATCCGGGACGGCCCCGCACTCCCGTCTGCGCTGGGAGGGTTTTTCCCTCTACCGGCTCGATTTCGGAGCGGCTCAGCTCCCCTTCCAGGCCCTTTCCGGAGGTCTGCGGCTGGAGCGGCCCGTCCGGATCCCCCTGTTCGACGGCGCCCTGCGGCTGCAGTCGCTGAAGGTGGAAGGGCTCTTCACTCCCGCCTTCGCGCTGGAGACGGACGTCCTCCTGGAACCGCTCTCCCTGCAGGAGCTCTGTCACGCCCTCGGCTGGCCGATCTTCGCCGGCACCCTGGCCGGTGAGGTGCCGGGGCTGCGTTACGCGCAGGGCGAACTGACCATTGCCGGCCCCCTCATCGCCCGCGCCTTCGACGGGCGCATAGAGATCCGCGGGCTCCGGATCCGGGGGCTGTTCGACCCGGTGCCGGAACTCACGGCCGACATCCTGTTCCACGACCTCGACCTGAAGCTGCTGACCGGGACCTTCGCCTTCGGCGAGATCGAGGGAAGGCTGGACGGCGCCATCCGTGACCTGCATCTGCAGGCCTGGGAGCCGGTCTCGTTCGACGCCTGGTTCGCGACCCCGGAAGACTACCGGGGGCGCAGGCGGATCAGCCAGAAGGCGGTGGAGAACCTGACCCGGATCGGGGGCGGGATGAGCGTCAACCCGATCTCCAGGGAGCTGCTCGGGCTGTTCCAGACCTTCTCCTACGACCGCATCGGGATCCGTTGCCGGCTGCGCCGGGGGGTGTGCGAGATGGACGGGGTGATGCCGGCGCCGAAGGGCTATTACATCCTCCGCCACGGCCTCCTGCCCCCCTGGATCGACATCATCGGCTACAATCGCGAGGTCGACTGGACGCTGCTGGTGGACCGGCTCCGGTCCATCGCCCGGGGCAACGGCCCCGTGATCCGCTGAACCGGACCGCGCTTCCCGGGTTCCAACAGGACAAGAGCAACCAACTGCAGGAGGAGAATCCATGCGCCGCTCCCGCCCACTGTCCCTCGTCGCCCTGCTCACGATGCTGGCGGCCTGCGTCACGGTCAATGTCTATTTCCCCGCCGCCGCCGCCGAGCGCGCCGCCGACCGTTTCATCCGCGACGTCTACGGCGAGACCGGCAAGGAGACACAGCCCCCACCGGCCGGGGAGCAGGCGGAGCCCCTGCCGCCCCCTGCGGGGGAGCCGCAGTCGGGGCTGATCCGGCTGCTGGACCTGCTGGTGCCGGCGGCCCTTGCCGACACCCTCGACATCAACATCTCCACCCCGGCCATCAACCGGCTCAAGGCCGCCATGGAGGCGCGTCACCGCCAGCTGGTGCCCTGGTACGGCAAGGGGGCGGTGGGGATGACACGTGACGGCCTCATCACCCTGCGCGACCCCTCGGTGGTGCCGCTGCGCGACCGCAACCGGGTCAAGCAGCTCATCGCCCAGGAGAATCGCGATCGCAACGCCCTCTACGCGGAGGTCGCGCGCGCCAACGGCCACCCCGAGTGGGAGCCCGAGATCCGCCGCGTCTTCGCCCAGCGCTGGGTCGCCAACGCCCCGTCCGGCTGGTGGTACCAGGACAGCCGGGGCGCCTGGCAGCGCAAGTGAAGCAGAAAATCACCACGGAGACACGGAGGTCACGGAGGGATGCAGATTGTATCGTTTTCCACAAAATCGGGTGGCGGAGAATGGGCAGGGTTTGGAAGCGAAGGTCCTGATCACTGTCCATGCCCGGAAGCCGGTTACCTCCCATATTCTGCACTTCAGTGTTCTGCAGGATGCTCCGTGATCTCCGTGTCTCCGTGGTGAGCCGCCCATGAACATCCTGGTATTCGACATCGAGACCATCCCCGACCTGGAGGGCGGCCGCCGGCTGTTCGGTCTGGAGGGGCTCGGCGACGAGGAGGTGGCGAGCGCCATGTTCGCCCTGCGCCGCCAGGAGACGGGCGGGCAGAGCGAGTTCATCCGCCACCATCTGCAGCGGGTCGTCGCCATCTCCGCGGTGCTGCGCCAGGGCGAGAAGCTGGCGGTCTGGTCGCTGGGCGAGCGCGACTCGACCGAGGCCGAGCTGGTACAGCGCTTCTTCGACGGCATCGAGCGGTACAGCCCGGTGCTGGTCTCCTGGAACGGCAGCGGCTTCGACCTGCCGGTGCTGCACTACCGCGCCCTCCTGCACGGGATCAGCGCCCCGCGCTACTGGGAGGTGGGTGACGAGGAGCGGGCGTTCCGCTACAACAACTACCTCGGCCGCTACCACTGGCGCCACATCGACCTGATGGACGTGCTGGCGGGATTCTCGCCCCGGGCCAGCGCCCCGCTGGACCAGATCGCCCAGCTGCTGGGCTTCCCCGGCAAGGTCGGCATGTCCGGCGGCGATGTCTGGAACCGGTGGCTGGCCGGGGAGATCGACGCCATCCGGGACTATTGCGAGACCGACGTGCTCAATACCTACCTCGTCTATCTGCGTTTCGAGCGGATGCGCGGCAACCTCGAGGAGGGTGCCTACCGCGGCGAATGCGAGAGGCTCAGGGGGCACCTGCGGGAGGTCGATCGGCCTCACTTCAGGGAGTTTCTCGAGGCCTGGCCCGAAGCGATCTGAAGCGGGCAGGCTCCCGGACCATTCCCGGCGGCCCCGCCACCCTTTTCCGGAGAGGCAACCAGCTTGGCGAAGAAGAGACGCAATCGCGAACCCGTGACCCTGCGCGTGGAGTCCATCTCCCACGAGGGCCGCGGGGTGGCGCGCGACGCCCACGGCAAGACCGTCTTCGTGGCCGGAGCGCTGCCCGGCGAGACGGTGATCGCCCGCTGTTACCGTTTCCATCGCCGCTTCGACGAGGCGCGGGTGGAGCAGGTGCTGGAGCCGGCGCCGGAACGGGTGGCGCCGCGCTGTCCCCATGCCGGGGTGTGCGGGGGCTGCTCGCTGCAGCACCTGGACCCGGCCGCGCAGATGGCGCACAAGCAGTCGGTGCTGCTGGAGCAGCTCGAACACCTGGGCGGGGTGCGGCCTGAAGCGGTGCTGGAACCGCTGACCGGCCCGCTGTGGGGCTACCGGCACAAGGCGCGGCTGGGGGTCAAGTACGTCGAGAAGAAGGGGCTGGCGCTGGTCGGCTTCCGTGAACAGGGCTCGCCCTACATCACCGAGATGGGCGGCTGCGAGGTGCTGCACGAGTCGGTGGGCCGGCGCATCACGGCCCTGCGCGAGCTGATCACCTCGCTCGATGCCCGCGCCCGCATCCCGCAGATCGAGGCGGCGGTGGACGACTCGCAGACGGTGCTGGTGTTCCGCCATCTCGACCCCCTGTCCGACGCCGACCGCCGGCGCCTTGCCGACTTCGCACGGGAGACGGGTCTGGCCATCTGCCTGCAGCCGCAGGGGCCGGAGAGCATCCACCCGCTGTGGCCTGAAGGGGGCGTCACCCTCTCCTACACCCTGCCTGGATCCGGCATCGAACTGCAGTTCCTCCCTTCCGGCTTCACCCAGGTCAACCCGGCGATCAACCGGGCCATGGTGGAGCGGGCGGTGGCGCTGCTGGACCCGGGGCCGGAAGATGCCGTGCTGGAGCTGTTCTGCGGTCTGGGCAACTTCAGCCTCCCGCTGGCCCGCAAGGCCGGCAGGGTACACGGGGTGGAGGGGGATGAGGCCCTGGTCGAGAGGGCCCGGGCCAACGCGGAGCGCAACGACCTCGGGAACGTGACCTTCGAGGCCGCCAACCTGATGGCCGGGGAACTGGCCGGCGAATTCATGGAACCGGCCTTCGACAAGCTGTTGCTGGACCCGCCCCGCAGCGGCGCCCAGGAGGTGCTGCGCCAGCTCGATCTGGAGCGGGTACGCCGGATCGTCTATGTCTCCTGCAACCCGGCCACCCTGGCCCGCGACGCAGGGCTGCTGGTCAACGAACGCGGCTACCGCCTGCTGCGGGCCGGGGTGATGGACATGTTCCCGCACACCGCCCACGTCGAGTCCATCACGCTGTTTGAAAGATAATCACCACAGAGACACGGAGGTCACAGAGATTCGTGATGGTTCAGTGTGTTCTCCCCATGTAGTGGAGCACGATCCCTTGCACTATTGGCGGACAGGACTGGCAGGCTGGTTTGTCGCGGTTTCTGAAACCTCGATGTGTCACAGTTCAATCCTGAACGCTCTGGCACAGTAACGGATCGTTGCACCCGGGCCAGTGAGCCCTCTGTGCATGGTGGATTTTGCGGTAGAAGCTCTCCGTGACCTCCGTGTCTTCGTGGTGCGCTTTATCCTCATACGTTGGAATCGGTGCCAATCAGTAGCCATGCAAGATCGATGAGCACCACAGAGATACCGAGGACACAGAGGGTCGATGAAACTGGCCGTAGATGACGGAAAACCCGGGAGATGACAGTCCACTTTCACAAGGTACTCTGCGCCTCTGCGTCTCTGTGGTTGATCTTCCTCCTGACCGGCTGCGAACAGGTGCAGGACCCGGCGATCCGGTTCGGCCTGGCACAGGCGCCGATCACACTCGACCCGCGCTTCGCCACCGATGCCGCATCTTACCGGGTCAACCGGCTGCTCTACTGCCCCCTGGTGGAGTTCGGCGAGGACTACCGGCCGCGGCCGAGGCTGGCGCGCTGGGAGCGGGTCGGCGCGCGGCGCTACCGCTTCACCCTGCTGGATCGCTGCCGCCGCTTCAGCGATGGCCGGCACCTCAGCGCCCGGGACGTGGTGGCCACCTACCGCTCGGTGCTGGCCAGGGGATCGAAGTCGCCGCACAAGGGGTCGCTCTCGATGGTCGAATCGGTCGAGACCCCGGACGAAGAAACGGTCGAATTCCGCCTCTCGCGACCCGACCCCCTGTTCCCCGGGCGCCTGACCCTGGGGATCCTGCCGGCGGCCCTGATCGAGGCCGGCCACCCCTTCCGCGAGCAGCCGGTGGGCAGCGGCCCGTTCAACTTCCTGGCCTGGCCGGCACCGGGTGAACTCCACCTGCTCCGCCGCTCCGACGGTCAGGAGGTGGTCTTCCTCAAGGTGCCGGACGCCACGGTGCGGGTGCTGAAACTCCTGCGCGGCGAGATCGACCTGACCCAGGGCGACCTGCCGGCCGAGCTGCTGCGCTGGACCCGGAAGCGCGAAGGGGTACGGGTCCTCTCCAGCCGCGGCGATACCTTCGCCTACATCGGCTTCAACCTGGCCGATCCGGTCACCGGCGATCCCCGGGTGCGCCGGGCGGTGGCCCTGGCCCTGGACCGGGAGGCGATCATCCGCTACCTGCTCGGCGGCCACGCCCGCCCGGCGGCCGCCATCCTGCCGCCGGACCACTGGGCCGGCTATCGCGGCGGGGCCGGCTTCACCCACGACCCGGCCGCAGCCCGCCGCCTGCTGCGCGAGGTGGGCTACGGGCCCGATCACCCACTGCGCCTCACCTACAAGACCTCCAGCAACGCCCAGCGCCTGCGCATCGCCACCGTGATCCAGGACCAGCTGCGCGCCGTCGGGATCCAGGTCGACATCCGCAGCTATGACTGGGGCACCTTCTATTCCGACATCAAGGCCGGCCGCTTCCAGATGTACAGCCTGGCCTGGGTGGGGCTGAAGATGCCGGACATCTTCCGCTACGTCTTCCACAGCGCCTCGGTGCCGCCGGCCGGGGCCAACCGCGGCCGCTACGCCGACCCGCAGGTCGATGCCCTGATCGAGCAGGCGGAGGGGACGGAGGATGAGCGGGAGCAGGCAGGGATCTACCGCCGGATCCAGCGGCGCCTGCTCGAGACCCTCCCCTACGTCCCGCTCTGGTACGAGGACCAGGTGGCGCTGGTCCGTGCCGGGATCACGGGCTACCGGGTCTGGCCCGACGGCCGCTATGATGCCCTGGCCTCCACCCGCAAGCTGACACCATGAGCCGCCGCATCCTCATCAGCATCGCCCGCCAGCGCCTTTGGCTCCACGAGGGGGACCGCCTGCTCCTGGAGTGCCCGGTCTCCACCGCCGCCAACGGGCCGGGCGAGCGCATGGACTCGGAGTGCACCCCGCGCGGGAGGCACCGGATCTGCGAGAAGATCGGCGCGGGCGCCCCGGTGGGGACGGTCTTCGTCGGCCGCCGGCCCACCGGCGAGGTCTGGACCCCGGAGCTGCGCGGGCGCCACCCCGACCGCGACTGGATCCTGACCCGCATCCTCTGGCTGGAGGGTCTGGAGGAGGGATTCAACCGTGGCGGCGAAGTGGACAGCCGGGCGCGCTACATCTACATCCATGGCACCCCCGACGACGTGCCGCTGGGGGTGCCGGGGTCGCGCGGCTGCATCCGCGTGGCCAGCGAACCCCTGCTGCGGCTCTATGACGCCGTCGAGGTGGGCGACGAGGTGCTGATCAGGGAGGAGTGAGGCGGCGGTCGTGCCGCTCCCCGGGGCTTTCCGGGGAGCGGCATATCAGGGGATCCCGGCATATCCGGGGCAGGCAGGGTCTGACCCGGGTCATGCAGGAGGGGCTATTCGCCGGGGACCGGGGCCGCTTCGCCACCGACGGCCTCGATCTTCGCCTGCTTGCGCAGTTCCTCCAGCTTCTGGCTCACCACCTCGCGCACCCGCTCCTGCTGGAGGAAGGCGTGGAGCTTGTCCTTCACCTCGTCGTAGGGCTGGATGCCGGCCGGCTTGCGCTCCTCCAGCTTGATCACGTGATAGCCGAAGCGGGTCTCGACCACGTCGGAGATCTCCCCCGGCTTGAGCGCGAAGGCGGCATCGGCGAAGGCCGGCACCATGCGCTTGCGCTCGAAGAAACCCAGGTCCCCGCCCCGCGGGCCACTGGGTCCCTCGGAGGTCTCCTTCGCCAGCTCGGCGAAGTCCTCGCCCTTGAGCGCCCGCTCCCGGATCGCCTCGGCCTTCTGCCGCGCCTTCTCCTTCGTCGCGGCGTCCGCGCCCGGCTCGGCCCGGATCAGGATGTGCCGCGCGTGGACCGTCTCCTCCTGGCGGAACTTCTCCTTGTTGGTCTCGTAGAAGGCCCGGACCTCCCCTTCCTTGATTTCGGCCGAGGGCATCAGCTCCTGCTCGACATAGGCGTTGGCGAGCAGGGCCGTGCGCAGGATCCCGGCGTACCGGTCGAGGCTCATGCCGCTCTGCGCCAGGGAGGCCGCCAGTTTGTCCCGCCCCCCCGCCTGGGCGGCGGCCTGCTCGATCAGGGCCTGCACCTTCGCCTCGTCGGGTTCGAGCCCCTTCTTCCGGGCCTCCTGGGCCAGCAGATGGGTATCCACCACCTGCTGGGTGGCGATCTGCTGCAGGTCGATCTTGCCGGGGTCCTGCCCCATCTGCTGAACCTGCATCGCCAGCCTCGCCAGCTCCATCTGGAGCTCGGAATCGTAGACCGGCTCGTCGTTCACCTTCATCACGACACGTGCGGGAGGGGATGCGGGTTCCGCCAGGGCGGGGGCGGTCCAGGCAAGCACCAGGCCCAGGACCAGGAACAGGGGGCTCTTCATGACGATCTCTCCGGTGGAGGTAAAAGAGGCGGACTGGCCGGTGGTGCCGGGCCCGTCCGGTTCGGCAGTTCGACAGGATAACAGAGTCCGGGTTCGGCGGGAGCGCGGTGATGGCAACCGGCCATCGCACCGCCGGGCCGCCTCCCGGGCAGTACGGTCGCCGCTCAGGTGGAGGCGGACATCAGGGCCGCGATGCGCTCCTCGAGCGGCGGATGGG
>RFJX01000040.1 GCA_003694425.1 Gammaproteobacteria bacterium | reverse complement strand
GGGAAGGGGGTGGCCGGTGACCGCGGTGCTGCCACCGGGCAGCCCGCTGGAGGCGATGCTGGAGGGGCGGGTTCCGGTCCTGCGGGTGCCGATGCGCGGTCTCTGGGACCTGGCTGCGCGGCGGCGCCTGCGCCGTCTCGCCCTCTCCGGGGGCGTCCCGCTCGTCCAGACCTGGATGGGGCGCGCCACCCGGCTGCTGCGGCTGCCGTCGCGGCGGGTGGTGCACGTCGCCCGGCTGGGAGGCTATTACGACGTGAAGGGTTATCGCCATGCCCACGCCTGGATCGGCAACACCCGTGGGATCTGTGACCACCTGCTGGCAGCCGGGCTGCCCGCCTCCCGGGTCTTCCATATCGGCAACTTCTATCGCCCGCCTCCCCCGCTGACCGGGGAGCAACGGGCGGTGTTGCGCAGGGGGCTGGGCGTGCCGGAGGGGGCCTGGATGATCTTCGCCCTCGGCCGCCTCCATCCCAACAAGGGCTTCGACACCCTGCTCGAAGCCCTGTCCAGGTTGCCGGAGACGATCGCCGGACGGCCCTGGCACATGGTCATCGCCGGGGAGGGGCCGCTGGGGACGGAACTGCGGGAGGCCGGGCGCCGGCTGGGGCTCGAGCAGAGGCTCACATGGCCCGGGTGGAACCCGGAACCCGCCCCCTGGTATCAGGTGGCCGACCTGTTCGTCTGTCCCTCCCGCCACGAGCCGCTGGGTAACGTCATACTGGAGGCCTGGGGCAACCGCGTCCCGGTGCTCGCCTGCGCCAGCCAGGGCCCTTCGGAGCTCATCCGGCCGGGCCGGGATGGAATGCTGGTGCCGGTGGATCGGCCCCCCGCACTGGCACGGGCCATCGCCGATCTGCTCGGTGAAGAGGCCCTGCGTGAGGGGTTGGTGGAGGCCGGGTTCCGGCGGCTGGAAGAGGAGTTCTCGGTCGAGGTGATCCTGGAGCGATACCGGGACCTCTATGAACGGTTGACCGGCGCGTGAAGGGCATTGGGCTGCGCGCACCGGTCTGCTATGATTGGCTCCGGCGCTCGTGCCGATTTGCAAGAGAATACAGATGTCTGAACAAGTTACCGGAACCGTCAAGTGGTTCAACGATGAGAAGGGATTCGGCTTCATCGAGCAGGAAAACGGCAAGGATGTGTTCGTGCACTACTCCGCCATCAACGGAAGCGGACGCAGGTCCCTGCGTGAGGGCCAGAAGGTCACCATGACGGTGAGCGAAGGTCCCAAGGGTCTGCAGGCCTCGGACGTCACCCCACTGTAACCGCACGCCGCGGCGACGACCCGCGGCGATGGACAAGCAGCTCCACCGATGCGGCCTCAGGACCGGGGCCGCATCGCTGCGCGCGCGTACCAGGCCTTCATGACGAAGGGCGGGACGAGGGTGGTCAGGGCGATGACGATGATCAGCCCGGCATAGACCGCGTCGGTGAACAGGCCGTTGACCCGCCCCAGCTCGGCGAAGATCAGGCCGACCTCGCCGCGGGGTACCATGGCCGTTCCGATCATCCAGCGCCGCCATGGCGGCTCCGGCAGGAGCACGGCGCCGAGCAGCTTGGTCACCACGGCTGCCAGCAGCATCAGCAGCGAGAAGCTCCAGATGAAGGGCGAGGTCCAGTCCACCGCCTGCAGATTCAGCGACAGTCCCACGGTGACGAAGAAGATCGGGGTGAACAGCCGGATGATGGGGAACATCTGCTGCTCGATCCGCTGCGAGAAGGACTCGTCCGTGTGCAGGGCGATCCCGAAGGGCAGGAAGAACCGCCTCGACAGGGCCAGCCCGGCGGCGAACCCGCCAAGCAGTTCCGGCGCCCCCACGGCGTGTGAGAGCCAGGCGAAGAACAGCACCAGCGAGACGATGGCGGTCGGGATCAGGCCGGGGATGCTGGTCTGCCCCTCATGGCGCTTGATCAGCAGGGACATGGCCCTGGCGGCGACCGGCGCCAGCAGGAAGAAGGCGCAGATGAACGCCAGCACCCTGCCGGCGTTGGCCAGGCTCACCTCCCCGCTCACCACGAATTCGTAGAGCAGGGCGAGGAGCACCACTCCGAGCACGTCGTCCAGCACCGCGGCCCCCAGCACGATCTGCCCCTCCCTGGAACGCTGCCTTCCCAGATCGCCGAGTACGCGGACCGTGATGCCGATGCTGGTGGCGGTCAGGGTCCCGCCGATGAACAGCGAGACCAGTGGCGACAGGCCGAAGACCCACCAGGCGAGGGCCGCCCCCGCCAGGAGGGGTGCAAAGAAACCGGTCAGTGCGACGATGGCGGACTGCAGTCCGGTGTGGCCCAGGCGCCGCACATCGGTGTCCAGCCCGACCTCGAACAGGAGCAGGATGATGCCGATCTCCGCCAGCAGGCGAATGGCCGGCTCCGGTTCAACCCAGCCCAGCAGACTCGGCCCCAGCAGGACTCCCGCGAGCAGTTCCCCTATCACCGCGGGGGCCTGGAGGCGGACCGCCAGTTCGGCCAGGAGCCGGGCTCCGACGAGGATGAGGAGCAGGGTGAAAAAGAACTGGGAGGTGTCCATCGTTCCCCTCGGGGCCTGTGGCCGCGACATTATCGTCTTTTGCAGCGGTGGTGGTCTATGCTTGGGTTGAGGAATATGGCGCCGGGACGTCCATCTCCGGAGTCCCGCGTGGATACCCACGGATTACCGGTCAGGGTCCTGCCCGATGAATCAGCACGACAGCAACATCGAACGTGAGCGCATCCTCGATGCCGCGCTGGAGCTGGCCGAGCGGGAGGGCTGGGAACCCCTGCGCCTCCATGAAGTGGCCCGCAGCCTGGGGATCGGACTGGAAGGGATCCGCCGCCACTTCAGGGAGAAGGAGGAGCTGGTCGATGCCTGGTTCGACCGGGCCGATGCCGCCATGCTGCGCGAGAGCGAGGAGCCGGGTTTCCACGAGCTTCCGGTGCGGCGGCGCCTGGAAAGACTGCTCCTGGCCTGGCTGGACGCCCTCGCGCCGCATCGCAGGGTGACCCGGCAGATGATCCTGAACCAGCTGGAACCCGGACACCTGCACATGCAGATCGCCGGGCTCTGGCGGATCAGCCGCACGGTGCAGTGGTGGCGGGAAGCGGCGGGGATCCGCCATGCCTGGCTGCGCCGGGCGGTGGAGGAGAGCGCCCTGACCGCCATCTATCTTTCGGTGTTCCTCACCTGGCTGTGCGACGAGTCTCCGGGATACCGGCGGAGCCGGCGCGCCCTGGAGCGGCTGCTCGACCTGGGCGAGCGGCTCGCCTCCCGGTGCGGTCCTGCCACCGGCTCCGGCGGGGAGAGCATGGCCGCTCCGGCCCCCTGAGCAGACCTTGGACCCGGTCACCCACCTGCTCGGCGGCACCCTGTGCGGTCACCTGGCGGGACCGCGCGATCGACGCGGACACCGGGCCGCCCTGCTGACCGGGGCCGTTGCCGGGTTGTTCCCGGACATCGACTACCTCGGACACCTGTTCCAGGACCCGCTCACGGTCCTCAACAACCACCGCGGGGTCACCCATTCGTTCCTCCTGGTGCCGCTGTGGGCGGGCCTGCTGGGCTGGGTGGCCGGAAAGTGGCCTGGCGGGATCGCCTGGCGGCGCGGATTTCTTGTGGCCTGCGCGGCAGTGAGCCTGCACATACTCCTGGACCTCATCACCCCCTATGGCACCCGCATCCTCGCCCCGCTGGATCGGCATGCCTTTACCCTCGGCACCACCTTCGTCATCGATCCCGTGCTGACCCTGATCCTCGGCGCGGGGCTGGCGGTATCCCTCCAGCGGGGGTCGCGGGCCCCGGGGGCGCTGGCGTTGCTGCTGCTGGCGGCCCTGATCACCTTCCAGGGCCACAACCGCCAGGAGGCCGAGGCACTGGCCCGGTCCCATGCCCGAATGCAGCGGTTGCCGGCAGAGGTACTGGCGCTGCCACAGCCCTTCTCGGCCTGGAACTGGAAGCTGGTGCTGCAACTGCCCGGCGAATACCGCATCGCCCACGTGAATCTGGGCCGGGAGCCGCTGCTGCAACGCCTCTACCCACGGAACTGGCCGCTCGGCAGGACCCTGCACAGCTACGTGCCGGCGGAACGGGCATCCTGGCAACGGATCCCCCGCTACGGACCCGACGCCGGGGCCGCACGGGTGCGTGCGGCCTGGGAAAGTCCCGCCATGGCCCCCTTCCGCAGCTTTGCCAGGCTTCCCTCCTGGTACGGGAACGACCGGCGGGACGGGTGCATCTGGTTCACCGATCAGCGCTACACCCTCCCCTGGCTGCCGCCCCCATTCCTCTTCGCCGCCTGTCCGGAGGGGCCCGGACGGTGGCGATTGCAGGCCCCGCCGGACGGTCGATGGCCACTCCTCCCTTCCGCGGGCTGAACGGGGATGCGTGTCGTCGTTTTCCATTTCCTTGCAATGGTGATATGCTTGCCGCAGGCAAGACGGTCGTGGTAATCGGCACGCAAGGAAATATCAGGTAGTACAAGGCCCGCTCCAGTAGCGCGGGTCAGAGTAGTGTCGAGGCAGCACGGCCTAGCAGTCCTGCAATCCCCCTCCCTCCCCTGAACCGGCCCCTGTACACCCCTGCTCCTGGCGCACCGTGCCCGCGCCGTCGGCCCAGTACAGCAGTCTGCTGTTTGTTATCAATGCCTGCCACGGCGGGCGACAATATGAGTACACAAGTATCATGTCCAATGAAGTTACTGGAACCGTGAAGTGGTTCAACGACGAGAAGGGTTACGGATTCATCGAGCAGGAAAGTGGCCGCGACGTGTTCGTGCATCACAGCGCGATCAACGGCTCGGGGCGCAAGACCCTGCTGGAAGGCCAGAGGGTCTCCATGGTGGTGTCCGAAGGCGAAAAGGGGCTGCAGGCCTCCAACGTCACGCCGCTGTAAGACCGTCGGTACGAGCGGAAGCCGGCCCGCCTCCGGGGCGGGCCGGTTACCCACCGGTGCAAGGGCATTCCCTCCCGGCATCCATATCAGCCGCCGCCCGGCGGCAAGCATCAGGTATCAATCCATGAAAATCTACGTCGGGAATCTTCCCTACAGCGTCACCGACGACGACCTCCGCGAAACCTTCACCGGCTACGGCGAAGTGGCCGAGGTCTCGCTCATCACCGACCGTTTCTCCGGCCAGTCCAAGGGCTTCGGTTTCGTCGACATGCCCAACAATTCGGAGGCCGATCAGGCCATCAAGGCCCTGAACGGCAGCCAGATGAAGGGGCGTGCGGTCAAGGTCAACCAGGCCCAGCCCAAGAGTGACAGGGGGCGTCGCCGCTCAAGGTTCTGAACCCTGCGCAGCGATCCGCGAACGACCGATCCGGTCGTCGGAGCATCAGAAGGCCCGCCCCGTGCGGGTCTTTTGCTTCAGGTGGTGGGGGTGCCGTCCGGGTCCCGCGGTCGGCGCCGCGCCCGGCACAAAGAGAAAGGCCCGCGGGTAAGCGGGCCTTTCTGCAAGGTGACTTTGTGAGCCCCTTACTTGATCTTCGCCTCCCGGAAGGGGACGTGCTTGCGTACCACCGGGTCGTACTTCTTCAGTTCGAGCTTGTCCGGGGTGTTGCGCTTGTTCTTGGTGGTGGTGTAGTAGAAGCCGGTTCCGGCCGATGACACCAGCTTGATCTTCTCCTGCATGGCTTACACCTTCTCTCCGCGGGCACGGATCTCCGCCAGCACGGCGTCGATGCCCTTCTTGTCGATGATGCGCATGCCCTTGTTGCTGACACGCAGTCGGACCCAGCGCCCCTCGCTCTCCACCCAGAAGCGGTGGTAGTGCAGGTTGGGGAGAAAACGGCGGCGCGTCTTGTTGTGCGCGTGGGATACGTTGTTGCCGCTGGTGGGCCGCTTCCCGGTAACCTGGCAGACTCGCGACATGGTTCTAGGCCTCTGATGTTCGACGTTCCAAAAGGACGGCAATTCTACAATCAAAGGGATGGATAGTCCAAGCCCCCCGGATCCCTCTGCTGCCGGCCTCTGCCCTTGGGAGGTTCACCACTTCGACTCGCCGGTTACCGGGTCGTACATCTCGTGGTGGACCTGGTGGCGGTTGGCGATCAGCTCCTCGATCGAGGGCTCGTCGTTCAGGGCCCTCCGGATGGCGAGTTTCGTGGCCTCGTAATTGGTCCGGTACAGGTCCTTCTTGTCGGGTGATTCCTGGGCGGCGCACTCCGGATCGAGCCAGACATTGACGATGATGCAGATCTCGCTGGCCCAGGCCCTGGGGATCACGCCCTCGATCACGCAATCGAGTACCGCATCGGCGATGGCCGATTGCACCACGCCGAAGAAGAGATTGATGTAGGCGCTGTGCTCCATGGTCACCTTGGGCACCATCAGGGTGGCCGGTTTCACCTGCTGGTTGCAGGCGCGGATGGCGAACAGGCGGGTATGCCCCTCGGTCTGGCCCATCAGGGTGGCGAAGGCGGTGCCCACCGGCCCGTTGACCGCGCCGAGCACCACCTCCGGCATGGCGTCGGTCCCCTGGTCGTGGCTGGCGAAGACGGTTGCCTCTCCCGTCCTGAATGTCGGGACATCGCGCATCGATGTTTCCTCCACGGGGTTGAAGAAGCGCGGATGATACCCGAACGACGTGGCCGGATCAGTCCTCCAGCTCCCGCTGCAGGGTGAAGGCACCGCGCAGATCGCCCACCGAGAAGCCACGGGCCCGGTCCTGCGGGTATAGCTCATCCAGCCGGGTGGCGAGTTCAGGGGCCAGACTGCCGCCGTGACAGGTGAGGCAGAGCGGAGCCGTGGGGATGGCCTTCATGTAGCGGAAGAGCCGCCGGCCCTGGCGCTCGATCACTTCGTGATATTCGAGCCTTGCCGGGTCCTCGCCGGCCGCCTTGCGCGCCTCGAACTGCTCGAGAACCCGGCGTTCCCAGGGGTCCGGATCGTTGGCCGGGTTGCGGGTGCGCAGGCTGGTGCGTCCGACCTCCCAGCCCCGCTTCTCACCGATCCCGGCGGCGATCGCGGGGGCCTTGAGCCGGCAGGCCTCGATCGCCTCCACCGGGCCACCGGCTGAAAGGTGCCGGGTCAGGGTCTCCCTGAGGGTGCCGGCGAACTCCCGCACCACTTCCCGGGCCTGCTCCTGCAGCGGGGCCTCGCCACCGGCACGGGCCAGCAGGGGCAGCATCAGGAGGAAGACGGTCAGGGTGCGTCTCATTGCGGGTTGGCTCCCGGTGTATCGTTCAGCTCGACGGTACCGCTGATGGTAACCGAAATGGTCTGGCCGGCGGGGGCCAGGGCCGGTGGCTGCACCGACTCGGCCTTCATCGCCATCATCCGGTAGGGTACCGGCCCCGGCGACGTGCCACCGTCGTTCACGCTCGCCTGGACCAGCCGGTAGCCCCGGTAGCCAAAGGCCGATGCCAGCGCCCGGGCCTTGTCCCGGAACCGGGCCACCGCCTCCCGCCGCAGTCCGGCCAGCACCTCGTCCCGGCGCGGGGGGGAGACCTCCCAGGCCATCTGGTCCAGGACCAGCTCCTTCTGGAGGTCGCCGAGCAGCCGGCTCAGGGTGCCGAGGTCCGGGCCGCGCAGGCGGATCGACTGGCGCACGCGCCACCCCGCAAGGCGCTGGTCACGGTAGATCGGCGAGGTGGCGTAGCCCTCCGTCTCCACCTGTACCCCGGGCACCCGCTGCGCCTTCTCCACCGCCTTGCGGATGCGCCGGTTCACCTGGTCGGCGAGCCTGCCCGGATCACGCCCCTCGGCCTGGGCATGGAGCCGTACCCGCAGCCGATCGGCGATCACCTCCCGGCTGGCGCTGGCGGTGAGCTGCAGCCGGTCCATGGGGCCCTCCTCCCCGGCCCGCGCGGGGGCAGAAGGGTTGAGGCAGAGCATGCCCAGCACCAGCAGGCAGGGCAGGGCCCGGGCATCGGGGGGACGGCGGGTGGTGTGCGCGCGATGGTCGGACAGCTCCTTCATGGGCCTTCTCCTCGTGGTGGTCCTGACTACCTTGGGTCATGGAGGGCGGCAGGGGTTCCCCGACCTGCCGGAGATCCGCGATCGCCTGTTATGATCGCCCATCCCGTTCTCCACGCCGGCAGCGAAAGACGATGCGCTACAAGATCCTCCCTGTCACCCCCCTGATGCAGAACTGTACCCTGTTCATCGACGAGGCCAGCGGCAGGGCGGCGGTGATCGATCCGGGTGGCGAGGTTGACCGCATCCTCACGGAACTGGCGGCCGAAGGGGCGGAGCTGGAGGCGATCCTCGTGACCCACGGCCACGTCGATCACTGCGGCGGGGTGGCGGCGATGGCGGCCCGCACCGGGGTGCCGGTCTACGGGCCCCACCCGGAGGACCGCTTCTGGATCCAGGCCCTGCAGCAGCAGGCGCAGATGTTCGGACTCTCCACCGGCGGCCCCTTCGAGCCGGATGTCTGGCTCGGGCACGGCGACCAGGTCCGCTTCGGGACCATCGAGCTGCAGGTGCTGCACTGCCCCGGCCACACCCCGGGCCATGTGGTCTTCCACTATCCGGAAGGGAAGCTGGCGCAGGTGGGGGACGTGCTCTTCCAGGGCTCCATCGGCCGTACCGACTTCCCCCGCGGCGACTTCCAGGCCCTGATCCGCTCGATCCGGGAGGTGCTCTTTCCCCTGGGCGACGATGTGCGCTTCATCCCCGGCCACGGGCCGATGTCCACCTTCGGCCAGGAGCGCCGTCACAATCCCTTCTGCGGCGACGCCGCCCTCGCCGGCTGAGCGGAGCCGGCCGCGGGCAGCTCGAGCTCCACGCAGAGCCCACCGCCTTCGCGGTTGCGTGCGCGCAGGGTCCCGCCGTGGGCCTGGACCGCGGCCCGCGCGATGGCCAGGCCCAGGCCGTGACCGCCTGCGTGCTCGCGCGCCTCGTCGAGCCGCACGAAGGGCTCGAAGATGCGCTCCAGCTGTTCCTCCGGGACCCCGGGACCGGCATCCCGAAACTCCAGATGGATGGCCCCGCCCCGGGGCTCGGCCCGAACCTCTATCCGGCTGCCCGGCGCCGTGTGGCGGACGGCGTTGCGCAACAGGTTCTCCAGTGCCCGGCGCAGCAGCTCCGGGTGGCCCCGCATGGGCCATGAGGGGGGGGCGGCCAGATCGACCACGCACCCCTTCTCCGCCGCCTCGATCGCGACGTCCCGGATCACCTCCTGCAGCAGCCCCATCAGATCCAGCGCCGCGGCGGGCTCCCCGGCGGCCTGCGCCTCGGTCCGGGAGAGCGCCAGCATCTGGCCGATCAGCTGCTCCATCCGCCCGAGGTCGCGCTCGATGCGATCGAGCTGCGGCCCAAGTTCTTCCGGGCCCTGGCGGCGGGCCAGACCGAGCGCCACCTGGAGCCGGGCCAGCGGTGAGCGCAGCTCGTGGGAGAGGTCGCGCAGCAACCGGCGCTGGTTCTCGACCTGGGCCTGCAGCCGTTGGGCCATGTGGTCGAAGTCCGTCGCCAGATCGGCGATCTCGTCACGCCGCCCGCCCAGGTCCCCGACCCGGCTGTCGAGGTGCCCGGCGGCCAGCTCCCTTGCCGCCTGGCGCAGGCTGCGCACCGGCCGGCTCAGGTACCACGCCAGCCAGAAGCAGAGCAGGGCGCTGACCCCGGCGGCGATCCCGAGTCGCAGGGCGGTCAGGGAGGCATCTCCCCGCTGCAGCAGCGCGTGCATCGGGGGTGGCGGCGGGAACGCCGCCACCAGCCGGTAGCGCACGCCGTCGGCCCCGGTGACCGCCCGCGCGGGCCAGTGTTCGTGGTCCTCCTCCCCGCCGGAGGACTCCGGCTCCTCTTCGACGTGTTCCCGGAGCACCTCCCGCAGGCCGGGCGGGAGCGGCCGTCCCAGCAGTTCCCGCCCCTGCTCGTCGACCACGAACAGGTGCAGCCTTCGCTGGGGCATGCGCTCGAGGACCCGGCGGGCGTGGCGGGCGCCGCCGCGTTCCAGGACCTCGGCCACCATCTCCAGCCGGGCCTGGAGCAGCTCCCGGCGCACCGCGCTCAGGCGGACGTCGTCGCTGTGGCGATAGTACTGGGCCACGCCCCAGGCCACGGCGGCGCCCATGAGAAGGGTGGCCAGCCAGAACCAGAGGAAGATCTTCCAGAACAGGCGGCCCATCAGTCGCAGACCAGCTGATAGCCCTTGCCGCGGACGGTTTCGATCAGCGCCGGATCGCCCAGCTTGCGGCGGAGGTTGCTCACGTGCATGTCGATGCTGCGATCGAACCGCCCCAGCGGCCGGCCCAGGGCCTGCCGGGAGAGCTCCTCCTTGCTCACCGGCCGGCCGGCCCTTTGCATCAGGACCCTGAGCAGCTCGAATTCGGTGCTGGTCAGATCCAGCGGCTCTCCGCCCAGCAGCGCCCGCCGGGAGGCCGGATGCAACTCCAGGGGGCCCGCGCGCAGTATCGCCCCCTCCGACCCTGCCTGGTTCACCCGGCGCAGGATCGCGCGCAGGCGGGCGACCAGCTCGCGCGGATTGAAGGGCTTGGGGAGATAGTCGTCGGCGCCCAGCTCCAGGCCGACGATGCGGTCGGTATCCTCGCCGCGGGCGGTGAGCATCAGGACCGGGAGCCCGCGCTGGGCGCGGACCTTGCGCAGCACCTCGAAGCCGCTCAGGGAGGGCAGCATCACGTCAAGCACCATCACGTCGAAATCACCCTCGAGGGCGGCCTGCGCCCCTGCCCGGCCATCGTGGATGGCGGTGACCGCGAAGCCCTCCGGCGCGAGATACTCCTGGAGCATCGCGCAGAGCTCGGCATCGTCCTCGACCAGCAGCAGTCGCGTCATGCGGGGGAGTGTGCCACAGGCAAGGCGCGGATGGCGTGGGCTTTACCTCTTTTTACACCGTCCTGACACAAGCTTGCACGCAACCCGTTAGGATTCACTGCAACGGAACCAGGCGTTCCGGAATTTCCCGAAACCATAGCGAGGTGACCGAGGATGAACAGAGGCAGAAGGGTACTACTGACGGCGATCCTGGCGGGTTCCGGCGTGCTGGCCACGGGCATGACCGCGGCCTCGCCCGACCGCCCCGGTCCCCGGGACTGCCGGTCGATGGAGGCCCGCGGGCCGCTGGGCCATCTGGAGAAACTGGCCGACGAACTGGACCTGAGTCCGGAACAGCGGGACCGCATCCGTGAACTCATGGAGCAGCAGCGGCCGCAGATGCGCGCCTGGCGCGAGGCCATGCGCGACACCCACCGCCGCCTGCGCGAACTCGAGCGGGCACCGACCTTCGACGAGCAGGCCATCCGCCAGCTCGCCGAGCAGCAGGCCCGGACGATGGCCGAGATGCGGGTAGAGAAGGCGAAGATGCACCACGAGATCGCCCGGCTCCTCACCCCGGAACAGCGTGAGCGGTTCGAGCGCATGCGCCCGCGCAAGGGACCCCGGCACCGTTCGCCGGGTCCTGACGAGGAATGACTCCCCCCGGGCGCAGGGAGGCGCCCATCTCCCACCGTGAAGAAAACCTGGAGCTGCACCCATGACTACGCTCGAGAAGGTCCGGGTCTGGGACCCGCTGATCCGACTGTTCCACTGGTCGCTGGTGGTCCTGTTCGCCATTGCCTGGTTCACGGGCGATGAGGAGAGCGAACTCCACCTCTGGTCCGGTTACGCCATCATCGGCCTGCTGCTGTTCCGGCTGGCATGGGGGTTCATCGGCAGCCGCCACGCCCGCTTCAGCGACTTCGTGCGGCCGCCACGCGAGGTCATGGCCTACCTGCGCGACCTGGCCGCGGGACGGGCGCGGCATTATGCGGGGCACAATCCGGCCGGTGGCTGGATGGTCGTGGCCCTGCTGGTGATGCTCGCCGTGGTCAGCTTCAGCGGCCTGATGGTGCTGGCGGCCGAGGAGGGGCGGGGGCCGATGGCCTGGGCCGTGACCCCGACCGAGACCACCGGGACGGCATCCCCTCCCCGGGCGGCCTCGCTGCCCTACCACGAGGAGGAGGACGATGAAGAGGAAGGGCATCGGGAACACGGACCCGGACCGGCCGGCAACGAGGCGCTGGAGGAGTTCTGGGAAGAGGTCCACGAGGCCTCGACCAACCTGATGCTGCTGCTGATCCTGATCCATGTCACCGGGGTTTTCGTCTCCAGCCGGCTGCATGGAGAGCGCCTGGTGCGGGCCATGATCACCGGCTACAAGGAGCTCCCCCGGGAGGAGTGATCCCGCGCGTCGAGCCGGAACAGGCGGCGGGCATTGCCCGCCGTCCTGTGTGCCAGCGCCTCGACGGTCCCGTCCCGCAGTAGCGCCAGCGTCGCCAGCACCCCGGTGATCCAGGCGGGGCGGTTGAGCTCGCCGCGACGCCCTTCCGGTGGCAGATCGGGGGCGTCGGTCTCCACCAGGATCGCGTCGTCCGGGGCCCAGGCCGCCACCCCCCGCACCCGCGTGTTGCGCTCCCGGGTCACCGCGCCGCCGAAGCTCAGGGCAAAGCCCAGATCGAGCAGCCTGCGTGCCTGTTCCCGGCTGCCGGCGAAGGCATGGACCATTCCCTCGTGGTGGCCGCCGCGGCGCAGCTCCGCGATCACCTCGTCCAGCGCCCGCACGGCGTGGATCACGAGCGGCAGGGCGTGGGCGCGGGCGAGGGCGATCTGGGCCCGGAACAGCTCGACCTGGCGCTCGAAGGCGGGCCGCAGCCGGTCCAGTCCGCACTCCCCCACCGCCACCGGCCGCTCGCGCGCGACCCATTCCTCCAGCAGGGCCAGCTCCCGCTCCGCATGTTGGCGGACATGCCAGGGGTGGATGCCGTAGCAGGGATGGCAGGAGGGAAAGAGCGCGCAGACCGTGCGCGTGCGCGGCCAGTCTGGTGTCGCCACGCCGGGCACCACCATGGCCCGGACCCCGACGTTGCGGGCCTCCTCCCAGAGACCCCGGCGTCGGCCGTCGAAGCGGGGGTCGTCGAAATGGACGTGGGCATCGATAATCTCCACCTGCCCACTATAGCCAGCCGGCCCGTCTCCCTGCCACCGGTAAGGATCCGCTCCGGGGGCCGGTCCCGGTGACATGAGGTTGCAGACCGCGCCACGGCACGCCGGATCCCGCCGCGGGGGGCGGGGTGTCGCTGCGCGCCCCGGCTACCGGTACCGGGGCGCGCTGCCCTGTCCCCGCGCACCGGTCGCGCGACGGCTGCTGCCGGTCCTGTTCCTGCTCGCCGGCTGCGCCGTCGCCCCTCCCGCCCCGCTGCAGGTGGAGGCGGGCGATTGCGCGGTGCTGCTCGAGGCGGTGGAGCGGCAGGTCCGGCAACACGGTGTGAGGGACGCCGAGGCCCGGCCGGTCCGGGGGTTCCCCTACCTGCGTGTCGACCGCTTCCTCGCCTCGTGGCGACAGGAGGTGAGGGAGGGGCCGGCCTTCAGGGAATGGGTCCGGTGGATGCGGCGGCTCGACCGGGAGGCCAGGGCCGTCGAGCTGGCCAATCTGCCGGCCCAAAGCCGCATGGGGCTGGAACGGCTGGCCGGCGGCAATGCCCTGGATACCCTGGAGGAATGCGCGGATCGGCGGCTGCGCCGGGAGGTTACGGACCCGCGCCGGCGGGTGGCCCTGCGGCGGGCGGCGGTGGTCCCGGACGATTACCGGGCCTGGAAGCGGGTGCTGGGGCTCTATCCCCTTACCTCCTTCCTGCTCCATGCCGGGATCGAGCGCTGGCATCGGCGGCTGCTCGCGCTGCATGCGCTTCCGGCAGACGCCCTCCCCGTGCGCGGCAGGCTGGTCCGGTATGGTCCGCCTCCTGCGAGACCGGTTCAGGTGCCCCGGAAGTTCCCGTTCGACGCCCTGGGCATACCCCGTCCCACGCCGTCTCAACTCGAGACCCTGTTCGCGCTCCATGCGCCGGTGCTGGAGCTGGATCACGCCGCCCCCTACGACGCCACCGGCGCCCCCGTCCGGGATGAGGATGGGCGCATCGGCGTCGATACCACCCGCCCGGTAGCCTATCGCCGGCTCTCCTACGCCCGTCTGGGGCAACGGGTGCTGCTTCAGCTCAACTATCTGTTCTGGTTCCCGGAACGCCCGCGGGAAGGCCCCTTCGACCTGCTCGGCGGCGCGCTCGACGGCCTGATCTGGCGGGTCACCCTGGGGCCGGACGGCCAGCCCTGGGTCTACGACAGCATTCACCCCTGCGGCTGCTGGCACCTCTTCTTCCCCACCCGGCTTGCTGGCATCCCCCTGCCGGCCGCGGGGCTGGAGGAACGGGCCTTCATCCCGGCGCCGGCCCCTGTCCCTGGCCCCGGTGGGCGCCTCCTGCTGCGGATCTCCAGCGGCGAGCACCAGATCATCCACCTCGGCATCACGCGGCAACCGCCGCAGCGCACCTGGTCCTGGGGCTGGATGCGGGAGCTGCGCACCCTGCCCCTGTCCGGCGGGGGTCACCGCAGCCTCTACGGTCCCGACGGCCTGGTCGCGGGGACCCGGCGGCCCGAGCGGCTGCTGTTCTGGCCCTCCGGGATCGCCAGCCCCGGCGCCATGCGCCAGTGGGGCCATCATGCCACCGCCTTCGTCGGCCGGCGCCATTTCGACGACCCCTTCCTCATCGCACGCCATTTCCGCTGGGACCCGCCGTGAGGGGCTGGCCGTTGCTGCTCCTGCTCTGGCTGCCCCCGCTGCAGGGGGCGCAGATCGAATCGCTGGAACTCGAGGAGACGGCAGGAGGCTACCGGGTGGAGCTGGTGGCGCTGCTGGAGCGACCCCGGGAGCTGGTGATGCGGCTGATCACCGATTACCGGTTGCTGTCCCGGATCAACCCCTATGTGGTGGAGAGCCGCACCCTGCCCGGGGCCAGGCCTCCCGCGCAGCGGGTGGCGCTGGTCAGCGAGGGCTGCCTGCTGTTCTTCTGCCGCCGGGTCCGCCATGTCCAGGACTTCACCCGCAGGGGCTGGGTCCTGGATGCGCTGATGGTGCCGGCGCAGAGCGACTTCCGCAGCGGCCTGCTGCGCTGGACCCTGCAGGCCCCCGATCCCCGCCATACCCGCATCCGGATGGTGGCGCAGGTGGAGCCGGACTTCTGGCTGCCGCCCCTGATCGGCCCGGCCATCCTGCGCCACGCCCTGCGGCGCATGGCGCTGGGAAGCCTCGAGGGGCTGGAGCGGATCAGCGGGGCAGTTCGTTGAGTGACCAGTCGTAGTCCAGATAACGGACCGTTGCCGTCTCGATCCGCCGGCGTTCCGCTTCGGCTTCGGCCAGATAGGGCGCGACGAAGGCGGCCACGGAGCCGGCCGCGGCCTCGAAGTCCTCCCGGTACCACCTGAACAGGGGGGAGAGTTCCAGCCGGTTCTCCTCCGGCAGGTACCGGTTGCGCTGCGGATCGGTGAGGAAGCGGCGGGCGGCCTCTTCGAGCTGCGCATCCAGTCGCTCCGGGAGCCAGGGACGATCGGACAGGGGCGGGCAGCCCCGGGCGGCGCAGACCAGGGCGAAGTGGATGCGGGGCTCGTGATAGCGGGGCCGCAGCAGTCCGTGTTCGATGTGATCGAGATTGGCCGGCCGGCCGAACAGGGTGAAGAACTCCAGTTTCCAGGGACTGCGAAACAGGCCACCGATCGCCTTGATCGAGTCCACCGGATAATGGTCCCGCACCAGCCGCAGCGTGAAGGCGTTGTAGGCGTTGATCAGGAAGGCGATCTGACGGTCCCGGTCCCAGCCCTCGAATTCTTCTTCCGGGACCTGCTCCATCCGTGCGGTCACCCGGTCCAGGGGCCCGGGCTCGGCCACCAGCCGCCGGTAATCGACCCGGCTCTGGTGGCCCTGCATCCGGACGCTCTCCGCCAGCAGCGCCGCATAGTCCCGGTAGTGGTGGTCGAAGGCGGCAGCCGGCAGGGCGAACAGCCAGAGCGTCAGCAGCAGGAGGGGCTCAGATCGGATGGCCATCCGGGGTCCGGGGCGATCGGGAAGGCGGTGGCTTCTGCAGCCCCTCGAGCGCCTCCTGCAACTGGCGCGCGAACTCCTCCAGCTGACGCTGGATCTCGGGTACCTTCGACTCCAGCTCACGCCCCAGCTCGTCGAGCTGACGCTCGATCTCCGGGGCCTGACGCTGCAGCTCGCGGGTGGATTCCTCCAGCCCCCGCTGCAGGCGCTCGGTCAGGGTCTGGAGCGTGAACAGGGCCTGCGCCACGGGGCTGTCGCTGCGCAGGGACTGAACCGTGGCCCGGTAGTCCACCAGCCAGCGCCGGTCGATCCGGACGAGGCGGGTCTCCAGCGGTACCGTCACCGGATGGTCGCCGGAGAGGGTCACCTCGGTGGCGACCCGGGCCTGATCCCCCTCGATCACCGTGGCCCCGAGCTTCACCGCGGAGACCGGCAAGACTTCACCATCGGCCTCCTGCGTATCCATGGTGCCGGGCGCCACCAGCCGCTGCAGGGTGCGATGGTCGCCCTTCTGGATCGCCTCCCAGAACAGTCCGGCCACTTCGTCCGGCATCAGCGGCGTCTGGCAGCCGGCAAGGAGCAGGCCCCACAGCAGCAGGGGAAGGAATACGGCTCTGGTCGTCATCGGTGAGGTCCCTCGGTGGAATGATTGTTGGAGATCGGAAGCGGGCCCCGGGTTCCTCTGCCTGCCCCATCAGCGGGTCTGCAGCCAGAAGGTGACCGGTCCCTCGTTGCACAGGCAGACCCGCATCTCGGCCCCGAATCTGCCGGCAGCGACGGGGGAATGGGCCTGTGTGGCCTGCTCCAGCAGGTAAGTGAACATTTGCTTCCCCAGTTCCGGGGGGGCTGCACGGGAGAAGCTGGGCCGGGTCCCCTTGCGGGTGTCGGCCGGGAGGGTGAACTGCGGCACCAGCAGCAGCCCCCCGCCGATGTCGCGCAGGGAACGGTTCATGCGGCCCTGGTCGTCGGCAAAGACCCGGTAGCCGAGCAGCCGTTCCAGCAGACGCTCGGCCTGGGCCGGGCCATCCCCCTTCTCCACGCCCACCAGTACCAGCAGCCCCTCGCCGATGGCGCCGATCACCTCCCCCTCCACCTCGACGCTGGCCCGGCTGACCCGCTGCAGCAGGCCGATCACGCCACCGCCTCCGCCGGAACGGCCACCTGCCGGGCCGCCCTGCCGCCATCAGGGGGAGGGGCGGTGTGATTACGGCGAGCGTCACCGGCCTGTGCCGGGGGCCGTTTCCGTCCGGGGGCGCAGGGTGCCGCGTCCGGTCCTTCGGCAGGGGGGTGTGAGGGTTGCATGCGGCACATCATAGTCCGGATGCCGCCATCTTGTCCGGCTCCCCCCCGCAAGGGGTAGGCGACACGACCGGCCCGCGCTAGAGTAGCTCCATGAAGCGTGTATTCAGCGACCCCTCCGGGGTGCGGCTGGACTACCTGGCCGCCCTGCTGAGGGACCACGGGATCGCCTGCCTGTTGCGCAACCAGTTGCTTGGTGGCGGAGCCGGCGAGCTGCCGCCGACCGAGATCTGGCCCGAGCTCTGGGTGCTGGAGGATGGTGACGCCCCCCGTGCCGGTGCCCTGATCGAGCAGGCCCTGACCGTGACCGGGCCGGGGCCCTGGACCTGTCCGGCCTGCGGCGAGCGGGTGGACGAGGGGTTCGGCCAGTGCTGGTCCTGCGGGAAGGAGCGGCCGGAGTGAGGGGTCGCTACGGGCGCAGCTATTCCGAGCCCGGTTTCTGGCGCAAGCTGCAGCGGGGCGCGCGCAGCGCCGGTCGCGAATTGCTGGGCATCGCCCTGGAACTCTACTATGTACTGCAATCCCCCGGGACGCCGGTCTGGGCCCGCACCGCAATCCTCGGCGCCCTCGGCTACTTCATCTCGATCTTCGATGCGGTGCCCGACTTCATCCCCGGTGCCGGCTACGCCGACGACCTGAGCGTCCTGGCCGCCGCCCTCGCCGCGGTCACCCGCTTCGTGACCCCCGAGGTCAAGGCCCGGGCGCGCGAAAAGCTCGCGGAATGGTTCCCCGATGGCGATTGACCCACCGACAACCGACAACCGACAACCGACAACCGACAACTGACAACCGACAACTGACTACTGATAACTGATAACTGATAACT
>RFJX01000039.1 GCA_003694425.1 Gammaproteobacteria bacterium | reverse complement strand
CGGCGGTACCAGTCGCTCAACCGGAGCGGCCGGACCCGGATCCCCGACACGGCTTGGATCCGCCCAAGCCACTCCCAAGGCGGCGAGCCGTTCCGTGGCTACTTGCCCGGTCGGATCAAGCCCGCCAGACCCATCTCCTCGAGTCGCTGCGCCACCTCAGTGTCCGCTCCGATCCCGAAGCAGGCCGATACCTCCGCCTGGCGGCGGCCGTGCCGCACCAGGTCGGCGCTGGCCCGATCGCCCAGGGCCAGTCCCAGGGCGTCGACCAGGATCGACTTGCCGGCGCCGGTCTCGCCGGTGAACACGGTCGCGCCCGGCTCCAGCTCCAGGTCGAGCTGCTCGACGATGACGAAGTCGCGGATGTGGATCGAACGCAGCATCGGGGGTCAGCCCCAGCCGAGCTTGGCCCGCAAGATGGCGTAGTGGTCGTGGTCGGGGGGATGGATCAGGCGCAGGCGCAGTGATGAACGGCGTACCAGGACCCGATCGCCGGGATGCAGCTCCTCCTTCAGCTCGCCGTCGCAGGTGAGCCGGGCGTGGTCGATCTCGCGGGTGCCGACGTCGATCTCGATCTCGCTGTCGGCATGGACCACCAGGGGCCTGTTGCTCAGGGTATGGGGACAGATGGGTACCAGGACCAACGCCTCCAGGGCGGGGTGGAGGATGGGCCCGCCGCCGGACAGGGCGTAGGCGGTGGAGCCGGTGGGGGTGGCCACGATCACCCCGTCCGCCCGCTGGGAGTTGACGAACAGCCCATCGATATGGGTCTCGAAGCGGATCAGCCGGGCGATGTTCCACTTCTGCACCACGATGTCGTTGATGGCGCAGGCCTCCTGGACCACGGCCCCGTTGCGGCGCACGCTGGCCCCGATCAGGAAACGCTCCTCCTCGAGGTATTCCCCCTCGAGGATCCGCGCCAGGGTCCCGTCCAGGGCGTCCGGGGAGACATCGGCCAGGAACCCGAGCTGGCCGATGTTGATGCCGAGCAGCGGGATCCCGAGGGGTGCCAGCTTCCTGCCGGCGTAGAGCATGGTGCCGTCGCCGCCCAGGGCGATCCCCAGGTCGCAGTCCCGGTCGATGCCCGGCCGGCCGGACCCGGCGAGCATCTCGGCGCAGTGGCTGTCCAGGCAGATCTCCAGACCCCGCCGCTCCAGCAGGCCGATCAGCTCATCCAGCAGATGGCGGATCCTGGGCTCCCCGGCACGGGCGAGGATGGCGACACGCTTGAACATCGGGTGGATCGACCCCACAGATGGCACAGGCAGGAAAAGTAGCACGTCGGCCCTGGCCCGCCAAGCCGGACCGCCGGTCCTTTTTGCACTCTCATGGTGAGAGTGCTAGATTGCCCGGGCGGCCGGCACTGGCGAGGCCGGCTCCATCCCCGGCAAACGGCCTGAAAGCATCGAAATGGCAGAGACCCTGGAACTGACAGAGCGAGCCCGGATCCTGATGAAGGTCCTGGTGGAGCGCTATATAGAGGAAGGGGCCCCGGTCGGATCGCGCAATCTGGCCCGGGCCTCCGGCCTCTCCGTGAGCGCCGCCACCATCCGCAACGTCATGGCCGATCTCGAGGAGATGGGGCTGGTCTGCTCGCCCCACACCTCCGCCGGCCGGGTTCCGACCGCCAGGGGCTTCCGCTTCTTCGTCGATTCGCTGCTGGAGGTGCAGGAGCTCAGCGAGCAGGAGGTGCGCGGACTGAACAGCCGTCTCGGGCATACCGAAGAGATCGGGCAACTGCTGGAAAGGGCCTCCAGCACCCTGTCCGAGGCGACCCAGATGGCGAGTATCGTCATGATCCCCCGCAGCGAGCACCGTTCCATCAGTCAGGTGGAGTTCCTGCCATTGTCGGAGAACCGGGTCCTTGTGATCCTCATTCTCGACGATCGGGAAGTACAGAACCGCATCATCACGACCAGTCGCAACTATTCCCACTCGGAGCTGGAACAGGCGGCCAATTATCTCAACTCCCTGCTGGCCGGGGCCGAGCTGCCCCGGGTGCGCGAGCAGATCCTGCAGGAGATGGGGGCCATCCGCGACCAGCTCGACGCCATGATGCAGGCCGTGCTGGAGATGACCCAGCGGGCCATCGGCGAGGAGGGGGAGGATAAAGATGTCCTGGTCAGCGGTGAGAGCAAGCTGATGGGCGCCGGCGAACTGACCGACATCGAGCGACTGCGGCAGCTGTTCGAGGCCTTCGAGGAGAAACGGGAGATGCTGCAGTTGCTGGATCAGGCGCTGCACGGCCAGGGGATCCAGATCTTCATCGGCAAGGAGTCGGGATACGAGGTGTTCGACGGCTGCAGCCTGATCACCTCCACCTACGAGGCGGATGGCGACGTGATGGGTGTGGTGGGCGTGATTGGGCCCACCCGCATGCCCTACCAGCGGGTGATCCCCATTGTGGACGTCACCGCCAGACTGCTCGCCGCCCACTTGAAGTCCCGCGGCTAGGACCCATTTCTACGTTCCACGAAAGCATCCACGAGAGTTGTTTATCCACTTCAGGCGACAGGGATCCGGGAGACGATGACAGAGCAGGAGAAAGAGCAAGACAACGTGACACCCCGGCAGGAACAGGCTGCGGGCGGGGCCCCGGCCGACGAGTCGGTGGACCTCCAGGCGGCCCTCGACGACGCGCTGGCCGAGGCCGAGCGGATCCGCGAGGAGATGCTGCGCGCGCGGGCCGATCTGGAGAACATGCGCAGGCGTACCGAGCGCGAGGTGGCCAGCGCCCACAAGTACGCCATCGAGTCCTTCGTGCGGGAACTCCTGCCGGTGAAGGATTCGCTGGAGATGGGCCTGCAGGCGGCCGAGGGTGGTGGCGACGTCGAGTGCCTGCGCGAGGGGGTGGAGCTGACCCTGAAGATGCTGAGCGACGTCCTTGCCAAGCACGGGGTGGTCGAGGTGGACCCTCTGGGCGAGAAGTTCTCCCCCGAGCTGCACCAGGCCATGTCGATGCAGGAGACCTCCGAGCATGAGCCCGGGACCGTCATCTCGGTGATGCAGAAGGGCTATACCCTCAATGACCGTCTGGTCCGCCCGGCCACCGTCGTGGTCGCGAAGAGACCGGAGGGAGCAGAGGCCTGAGGCGGGGGAACTTGAAAGGCCGGGCCGGTCGCCCCATATCTGGAGGCAGACGGATTTTCGGAACATCAGAATCAAGCAGCGGAGACAAGCAGCAATGGGAAAGATCATCGGCATCGACCTCGGCACCACCAATTCCTGTGTCGCGGTCATGGAGGGCAAGAGCCCCAAGGTCATAGAGAACGCCGAGGGTGCGCGCACCACCCCTTCGGTGGTTGCGTTCACCGATGACGGCGAGGTGCTGGTGGGCCAGCCTGCCAAGCGCCAGGCGGTCACCAACCCGGAGAACACCCTGTTCGCGATCAAGCGGCTGATCGGACGCAAGTTCGATGACCCGGAGGTGCAGAAGGACATCGGCATGGTTCCCTACAAGATCGTGAAGGCGGACAATGGCGATGCCTGGGTCGAGGTCAAGGGAAAGAAGATGTCTCCGCAGGAGATTTCGGCCCTCGTCCTGCAGAAGATGAAGAAGACTGCGGAGGACTACCTCGGTGAAGAGGTGAAGGAGGCGGTCATCACCGTGCCCGCCTACTTCAACGATTCCCAGCGTCAGGCGACCAAGGATGCCGGCCGCATCGCCGGTCTCGACGTCAAGCGGATCATCAACGAGCCGACGGCGGCGGCGCTGGCCTATGGCATGGACAAGAAACGGGGTGATCAGAAGATCGCGGTCTACGACCTGGGCGGCGGTACCTTCGACATCTCCATCATCGAGATCGCCGAGGTGGACGGCGAGCACCAGTTCGAGGTGCTCTCCACCAACGGCGACACCTTCCTCGGCGGTGAGGACTTCGACAAGCGGGTCATCGACTATCTGGTCGCTGAGTTCAAGAAGGACACGGGCATCGACCTGAAGGGTGATCCGCTCGCCATGCAGCGGCTCAAGGAGGCGGCCGAGAAGGCCAAGATCGAGCTCTCCTCCAGCCAGCAGACCGACGTCAACCTGCCCTATATCACCGCCGACGCCAGCGGTCCCAAGCACATGAACATCAAGCTCACGCGGGCCAAGTTCGAGTCGCTGGTCGAGGACCTGATCGAGCGCAGCATCGAGCCCTGCCGCATCGCGCTGAAGGATGCCGGG
>RFJX01000038.1 GCA_003694425.1 Gammaproteobacteria bacterium | reverse complement strand
ACGGATGGGCGGCCTCATCCACGGCATGCCGCACACCGCCTTCTTCTTCCTCATCGGCTGTATCAGCATCTCCGCCCTGCCCCCCTTCAACGGCTTCGTTTCCGAGTGGCTGACCTTTCAGGCGGCGCTGCAGGTCTCATCCCTGCAGAGCGGCGTCCTGCGCAGCCTGATCCCGACCACCGCGGCGGCGCTGGCCCTGACCGGTGCGCTGGCAGCCGCCTGTTTCGTCAAGGTCTACGGCATCACTTTCCTGGGCAAGCCGCGTACCCATCGCGCCGGGCGTGCACGCATGCCCTCCGCCGGGATGCGCGCAGGGCAGAGCATCCTGGCCGCCCTCTGCCTGGTCTTCGGTCTGCTGCCCACCACCACCATCACCGCGCTAGAACGTATCGCAGCGCAGCTGCTCGGACAGGGGCTGCCCAGCGCCTCGGCCCAGGGCTGGCTGTGGCTGACGCCGGTCTCGCCCCGGGTCGCCTCCTATGCGGCCCCCCTGGTCTTCGCCGCTCTGGTGGCCGTATGGGCGATCGCCTGGCTGGCGATGCACCCGCGGGGCAAGACCATCCGCACCGGGGTCGCTGCCTGGGACTGCGGCTTCGGTGGCCTGACCCACCGCATGCAGTATTCCGCCACCGCCTTCGCGATGCCGTTCCGGCGGATCTTCAGCGGCGCCTGGCGCACGGTAGAGCAGATCGAGGAGAACAACCCTCCGGTGGCCTCCATGGCCAGCCGCTCCCTGCACTACCGGTTACAGGTGGAGGACCACGCCTGGCCCTTGCTCTATCTCCCCGTGCGCAAGGGCGTGCTCTGGCTCGCGCGGCTGGCGAGCCGGCTGCAGACCGGCAACGTCCGGATCTACCTGGGCTATTCCTTCTTCACCCTCATCTTCCTGCTCTGGGTGGTGACATGAAGTTCTGGCTGCTGGCACTGCTGCAGACCCTCCTCTTCATCACCGGCGCGCCGCTGCTGGCGGGCTGGGTCCGGTGGTTCAAGGCGCGCCTGGCCAACCGTCGCGGCCCCTCCCCCCTGCAGCCCTACCGCGACCTGGCGAAGCTGATGCGCAAGCAGACCGTGGTGGCCGAGGGTGCCTCGTGGGTCTTCCGCGGTGCCCCCTACATCGTCTTCGGGTCCACCCTCCTGGTCGCCGTGGTGGTGCCGCTGATCGCGGTGCATCTGCCCACCGCCGCCATCGCCGACGTCATCGTCCTGGTCGGCTTCTTCGCCCTCGGTCGTTTCTTCACCGCCCTGGCGGCCCTGGACATCGGCACCGCCTTCGGCGGCATGGGGTCCTCCCGGGAGATGACGGTGGCCTCGCTGGCCGAGCCGGCGATGCTGATGGCGGTCTTCACCCTGGCGGTGAGCGCCGGGACCACCAACCTCTCCCAAGCCATCGACTTCACTCTCCACAGCGGGCTGGTGCTGCGCCCCTCCTTCCTCTTCGCCGGCGCCGCCCTGCTACTGGTGGCCATCGCCGAGACCGGACGGCTGCCGGTGGACAACCCGGCCACTCACCTCGAGCTGACCATGATCCACGAGGCCATGGTCCTGGAGTACAGCGGCCATCACCTGGCCCTGATCGAGTGGGCGGCGCAGATCAAGCTGATGGCCTACGCGGTCCTGCTCGCCAATATCTTCCTTCCCTTCGGTATCGCCGAGGACCTCAGCCGGACGGCGCTGGCCGTCGGCGCGCTCTCGATTGCCGCCAAGCTGGCCGGCCTCGGCCTGCTGCTGGCCCTGCTGGAGACGGTGGTGGCCAAGATGCGCCTGTTCCAGGCCCCGCGCTTCCTCGGCTTCGCCTATCTGCTCGGGCTGCTGGGGATGCTCAGTCACATCATCCTGGAGGCCGGCTGATGGCGATCAACGAATTGAGCCTGGACCAGCAGGGGATCATCCTCCTGGCCGCGCTGGTGCTGTTCAGCTCCTTCTCCATGCTGGCCCAGCCGCGCCTGCTCTCGCTGGTCAACACCTTCGCCCTGCAGGGCCTGCTCCTGAGCGCCACCACCGTTCTGGTGGCGCTGGTCTCGGGCCACCACCACCTCTATCTCTCGGCCCTCCTGACCCTCCTGCTCAAGGCCCTGCTGATCCCCTGGATGCTGCGCCGGCTGGTCAACCGGCTCGGTCTGCACGGGGAGATCGAACCGCTCGAACGACCCAACCTGGTCCTGCTGGGGGCCGCCGCCCTGGTGGTCTTCTGCTACTACGTCTCGCTGCCCATCGTGCAGCTCTCCACCATGCTGACCCGCAACACCATCGCCATCAGCATGTCCGTGGTGCTGCTGGGCATGCTGATGATGATCGCCCGCCGCCAGGTGGTGGCCCACGTGGTCGGCTTCATGTCGATCGAGAACGGCCTGTTCTTCGCCGCGGTGGTCTCCACCTACGGCATGCCGATGGTGGTGGAGCTGGGCATCGCCTTCGACGTGCTGGTGGCGGCCGTGCTGTTCGGGGTCTTCTTCTTCCACATTCGCGAGAGCATCGACAGCCTGGACGTGGACCGCCTCAACCGCCTGAGCGAGGTGGAGAGATGAACCCCATCTTCCCCGTCCTCCTCATCCCGCTGCTGGGGGTCCCCCTGCTGCTGCTGATCGGACACAGCCGCCGGGCGGCCCAGGTGAACGTGCTGCTCAATGTCGCCGGCTTCGGCGCCTCGCTCTGGCTGGCGCTCGAGGTCCATGACCGGGGGCTGGTGATGAGTCCCGGCAGGCAGCTGTTCGTGGACGCCTTCAACGTCTACCTGATCGTCCTGACCACCTTCGTCGGCATGACCACGGCCATCTTCTCGGCACCCTACATGGAGCACGAGCGGCAGAGGGGCCGGGTCAACCAGCGGCGACTGCAGCTCTATCACGCCTCCTATCAGGGCTTCATGCTGGCCATGCTGCTCACCCTCTCCACCAACAACATGGGGGTCATGTGGGTGGCGATGGAGGGCGCGACGCTGGCCACGGTGCTCCTGGTCAGCCTGTACCGCACCCCGGAGTCGATCGAGGCCGCCTGGAAGTACTTCATCCTCTGTGGTGTGGGCATCGCCCAGGCCCTCTTCGGCACCGTGCTGCTCTATTTCGCCGCCTCGGGCAGCGATGTGCCGGCGGAGGACCGCCTGCTGTGGACCGTCCTGCACGCCCACTCGCCCTCCTTCGACCCGGTGGTGATGATGCTGGCCTTCGTCTTCCTGCTGGTCGGCTACGGGACCAAGGTCGGTCTGGTGCCCCTCCACAACTGGCTCCCGGATGCCCATTCCGAGGGACCCACCCCCATGTCCGCGGTACTCTCCGGCCTGCTGCTGAACGATGCCCTCTACGCCGTGGTGCGGTCCAAGATGCTGGTCGACGGCGCCCTCGACAGCGGGCTGCCGGGCCACCTGATGATGGGCTTCGGCCTGCTCTCCTTCCTGGTCGCGGTACTCTTTCTGCATCGCCAGCACGACATCAAGCGGCTGTTCAGCTACTCCTCCATCGAGCACATGGGGCTGATGACCTTCGCCTTCGGGATCGGCGGGCCGCTGGCCACCTTCGGCGCCCTGCTGCACATGACGGTCCACTCCCTGACCAAGTCCGCCATCTTCGTCACCGTGGGTCATGCCGCCCAGCTGGCCGGGACCCAGAAGATCGACCACATCCGCGGCCTGATCCGCACCCAGCCGGCCATCGGCTGGGGACTGCTGCTGGGGACCGTTGCCATCGCCGGTTTTCCGCCATTCGGCGTATTCACCAGCGAGTTCCTCCTCCTCTCGGCCACCATGAAGTCCTGGCCCTGGCTGGTCGTGCCCCTGCTCGCCGGCATCGCCATCGCCTTCGCCGGCCTGTTCCGCTACATCCAGCCCATGGTCTACGGTGCGGCACCCGAAGGTCAGCAACCGATCCGGGCCAACATGACTGCCGTCTACCTGCACCTGCTGCTGGTGCTGTGGCTCGGGCTTGCCATCCCCGGACCGCTGGCCCGCTGGTTCGGTGAGGCGACCACCCTGATCGCCGGGAGCAGCCCGCTGTGAGCATGCACTTCATCTGGCTGAATGCCTTTCTCGGCCATGCCCGGCGCAATGGGGTGCGTCTGCGCAAGCCGCGGCGCCAGCCCCTCGAACCGGCCCTCCTGTACGAGGTGGAAGCCGCTGGCTGGGGCCGGGTGGCTGCCACCGCCCGCCGGTTTGGCATGCGCTGGGCCGATACCTGGGCCGTGGAAACGGAGGAGGGCTTCCTGATCCAGTCCCTGCTGGAATATCGCGGCGACTATCTGCTGCTGCGTACCGGCCAGCCGCTGCAGGGGGCGGTGCTGGAGAGCCAGGCCCCCGCCTTCCCAGCCGCCCTGCGGGTCGAGCGGGCCATGCGCGATCTGTTCGGCATCGACTTCAGCGGAGAGGTCGATCGCCGCCGCTGGATCCGCCACCAGGCCTGGACGGCGCAGTGTCACCCTCTGCGCAAGGAATTTCCCGCCCATGGGTCGGGGGAATCGCCTGTCCCGCCCGATCTCGACTACCCCTTCCTGCAGGCGCGCGGAACCGGGGTGGTGGAGATCCCGGTCGGTCCGGTCCACGCCGGGATCATCGAGCCGGGACACTTCCGGTTCCAGGCCGTGGGTGAGCAGATCCTCAATCTGGAGGAGCGGCTCGGCTACCTCCACCGGGGTGTCGAGAAACTTGCCGAGGGCCGCGACGCCATCTCCCTGGCGCGGCTGGCCGGGCGGGTATCGGGTGACACCACCGTCGCCCATGCCTGGGCCGCCTGCCAGGCGATGGAGCGGGCGGCCGGGGTCCAGGTTCCCGACCGGGCCCTCTTTCTCAGGGCCCTCCTGGCGGAGCGGGAACGGATCGCCAACCATCTGGGCGACATCGGCGCCGTCTGCAACGATGTCGGCTTCGCTTTCGCCATGTCCCAGTTCGGCCGCCTGCGCGAATTGTGGCTGAGGATGAACGGAAGGCTCTTCGGCCACCGCCTGCTGATGGACCGGGTCGTCCCGGGGGGAGTCACGATCGCGCCCGACCAGGACGCGATCGATGACCTGCGCCAGGAGGCCCACTGGCTGCGCGGAGAACTGGAGACCCTGGTCAGGATCGTGGAGAACACCCCGTCGCTCCAGGACCGTCTCATCGGCACCGGAATCCTCGACCGCGAGACCGCGCTGGAGCTGGGGACCCTCGGCTACGTGGCCCGCGCCAGCGGAGTCCGCCACGACCTGCGCGCCGAGTCCCCCTGCGCACCCTACGACAGGCTCAGGGTCACCGTCCCCGTCCACGAAACGGGAGACGTGGCCGATCGCCTGCGGGTCCGGGCCGACGAGATCAACGCATCCCTGGACCTGATCCTGCAGATCCTCAACCAGCTCCCGGAGGGGCCGGAACGGGCCGGGTGGACGCCCCCGCCCGCGGGTGCGGAAGGACTGGGGTTGCTGGAGGGCTGGCGGGGCGAAGTGGTGGCCTATGTCCGGTTCGGCGGAGAGGGGAAGGTCGACCGCTATCATCCCCGCGACCCGAGCGTCCTCAACTGGCCCGCCCTGGAACGGCTCGTGAGGGGCAACATCGTCCCCGACTTTCCGGTGTGCAACAAGTCGGTGAACGGCAGCTATGCCGGGCATGACCTGTAGGAGGGGGAGAAGGCAATGCTGAGAATACTCAGGCAGATCCACCATACCGGACTCCTGAGCGAATCGCCCACCGAGCTGGAGGCGGTGGGCCGGGAGGCCAGGCGGATCATCGATGAGCGCTATTCCGGCTCCCTCGCCATCCGGCAGGTGGACGCGGGCTCCTGCAACGCCTGCGAGCTCGAGATCCACGCCCTCAACAATCCCTACTACGCCATCGAGCGTTTCGGCTTCCACTTCGTCGCCTCGCCGCGGCATGCGGACATCCTGCTCGTCACTGGCCCGGTCACCCGCCACATGGAGGCGGCGCTGCTGAGGACGTGGGATGCGGTCCCGGCCCCGAAATGGCTGGTGGCGGCCGGTGACTGCGCCGCCTGCGGGGGGGAATTCGGAGCGAGCTACGCCTGCAGAGGGGGGCTGTCCGGCCTCCTGCCGGTCGACGCATCGATCCCGGGGTGTCCTCCCGCGCCCGCAGACCTGCTGCGCGGCCTGCTCTCCCTCATTCGCCGCGGCTGACAACCGGGCTCATTCACCCTGGCGCAGTCGCGGCCTGAAGGGCCGGGGTGGCATCTGCACGAAGTAGCCCTGCCCGCGCAGCTTCTCCATGACCTCGCAGACATCGGCCCGGGCCAGTTTCCGCTCCGGTCCCAGGGGCAGCTCCATGACGGCCTCGAGGTGGCCCAGGAAACGCAGCAGCCCGTCCGGCAGTTCCTCCAGATCGGCCCCCCTGGGCACATAGAGGTACATCTCCTCCTGGCGGCTGCAGCGGTAGATGACGCACTCGATCGTCCCGCTCACGCCAGCCTCCGGGAAAGGGTCGGCAGGACCAGCGGGTCCTTGGTCACGGCCACGGCGACGATGTAGGCGAACAGGGCGACGGCGGCGTACCAGGCCCAGCGCCGGCCTCCCCTGAAGGCCACCAGCCCCAGACCGATGTAGCCCAGCAGGGCGGTGATCTTGGCCGCCAGCCAGGGCTCGGCCAGGGGATTGCGCGCCCCCAGCGTGACCAGACCCAGGGCGCTGGCCAGCAGCAGGGTATCGACCAGATGGGGGAGCCAGCGCAACACGCCCCGGCGGATGGACTGCGGGTCACGGCGCCAGAGCAGGCCGCGCCAGATGAACAGGGTGATGCTCGTCAGCGCGCAGCCGGCGTGGATCCCCTTCAGAAGCAGATAGCCGGTGACCGCCACTTCAGGGGAGGGCGTCCAGGTCGGCCCCCTCCTTCTTCACCGGCATCAGGTCCTCCTTGCTGATCCCGAGGGCCAGGGTGATGCTGCTGGCGACATAGATCGACGAGTAGGTACCCACCACGATGCCGATCAGCAGGGCCGCAGCGAAGTCGTGGATCATCTCGCCGCCGAGGAAGAACAGGCACGCCACCACCAGCAGCGTGGTCAGGGAGGTCATCAGGGTGCGGGAGAGGGTCTGGTTGAGCGAGGTGTTGACGATCTGCTCGGCGGTCGACTTGCGCATGCGCCGGAAGTTCTCGCGGATACGGTCGTAGACCACGATGGTGTCGTTGAGCGAATAGCCAATCACCGCCAGGATT
Source organism: Gammaproteobacteria bacterium (assembly GCA_003694425.1). Classification (GTDB taxonomy): domain Bacteria; phylum Pseudomonadota; class Gammaproteobacteria; order J113; family J113; genus J113. Next base: position 548 of record RFJX01000038.1, on the reverse strand, counting down.
GCCGCCAGGGTGGGCAGATCGAACTCCATCCAGGCGGCGGAGAAGACCCCGAGGGTGATGCTGACGTCGTGGACCAGGGCGATCACCGCGCCGGGGGCGAACTTGGACTGGAAGCGGATGGCCACATAGATGAGGATGCCGATCAGGGCATAGAGCATGGCCAGCCCCCCCTGCTCGGTCAGCTCGTCTCCCACCTGGGGGCCGACGAACTCGACCCGGCGCATCTCCGCCTCCGGCAGCGCCGCCAGGATCCGGGTGCTGAGCGAGGCGCTGTTCGTATCCCCCGTCGCCGGCAGACGGATCAGCACATCATGGCTGGTGCCGAAGTGCTGCACCACCGCCTCGGTGAAACCGGCCTTCGCCAGCTGCTCCCGGACCGTCGCGATCTCGGCCGGCTGCGGAAATTCCAGCTCCACCAGGGTGCCGCCGGTGAAGTCGAGCCCCATGTTGAGTCCGCGAAACGCAATCAGGGCGATGGAGCCGACCACCAGGACCAGGGAAACAAACCCGGCGACCCGGCGCTTGCCGACGAAATCGAAGTTCGGGGT
>RFJX01000002.1 GCA_003694425.1 Gammaproteobacteria bacterium | reverse complement strand
GAATGGCACGGATGCCGGCATCGCGGGCGTAACCATCGAACTCAGTGGTACCGACTACCTCGGCAATGCGGTCAACCAGAGTACCACCACCGGAGCGGATGGCACCTACAGTTTCAGCGGGCTGCTGCCCGGCACGTACACGGTGCGCGAGCCCACACAGCCTGCCGGCACGGTAAACGGTATCACCACTGCCGGAGCAGTCCCCAATGGCGGAACTCCGGGCAGTGCCAGCGCGGTGACGACCCTGCCCAGCGCCATCACCAACATCGTGCTGCCTCCGAATACCATTGCCAGCGGCAACGACTTTGCGGAGCTCCCCGGCACACGCACCCTCTCGGGCCGTGTGTTCGTGGATTTCAACAACAATGGCGTTCTCGATGGTTCCGATCATGGCCTCTCGGGCCAGGTGATCCACCTCAGTGGTACCGATATCAATGGCAACCCGGTCACGGCAACCGTCACCACCGACAGCGACGGTCGCTATACCTTTACCGGACTGCCGGCCGGCACCTACACGGTGGAGCAACCCGATCAGCCGGAGGGTACCAGCAATGGAATCACCACTGCCGGCAGCACGGGCGGTGTGGCCAGTAACCCGACCGCGACCAGCAGCCGTATCAGCGGCATCGACCTGACGGGCTCGAACACCGTGTCGGCGGAGAACGATTTTGCCGAGCAGGCATCCTCTCCCGATCTGGCCATCACCAAGACGCACAGTCCGGAGAGCTTCGGTGAGGGAGGCAGCACCGGGAGCTACACCATCACGCCCAGCAATATCGGCCCAGCGGCGACCAGCGGTACCCTGACCGTGGTCGACACGCTGCCGGCCGGGATCACGCCGCTGTCAGCGAGCGGCACTGGCTGGAACTGTTCCATTGCGGGACAGACCCTGACCTGTACCACGACCGACAGCATGGCCGCAGGGGCTACCGGCAACGCGATCACGCTCCGGGTTCAGGTGGCATCCGGGCTTGCCGGACAGATTCTGGTGAATACCGCCACCATTACCGGTGGCAATGAACCGGCCGGCCTATCCGGCAACAACAGTGCCACCGATCCTACACCCATCGCCACGTCGGCTCGCGTTTCCGGGCATGTCTGGCGGGATCTCGATCACGATCGCGTGCGCGATGCCGGGGAGCCTCCCCTGGCCGGCTGGCAAGTTGAATTGCTGTTCGGCGGACAGGTGGTGGCCAGTGCCACAACCGATGCGAGCGGTGCCTACACCATTACCGGCATCTCGCCAGGCTCCGGCTACAGCCTGCGCTTCCGGGAGCCGACCACGGGCATCCTGTTCGGCTCTGCGGTAACCAATGAGCGGGGGATCGCAGCGGTTCCGGGAACACGCGATACCGGCGCCAGTACGCCCAACAATGGCAGCAACGCCGGCAACCCGGCGGGCGCCATCCCCCGTGACGGCATCCTGGAAGGCATGACACTGCTCGCCGGGGACAACGTGGTAGAGCAGAGCTTGCCGCTGGACCCGGCCGGGATCGTCTACGATTCGGTGACCCGAAACCCGGTCGCCGGTGCGGTGGTCTCGATCAGCGGCCCCCCGGGGTTCGATGCCGCGGATATCCTGGGCGGCAGCCTCAGTCAGACCACCGGCCCCAGCGGTTTCTACCAGTTTCTGCTGCTGAACAGCGCACCGGCGGGCACCTATACCCTGACGGTGACCGTGCCTGCCGGCTATCTGCCGACCCCCTCGGTGCTGATCCCGGCCTGTACCGCGACCCTGAATGTGGGTGCGACGCCTGATCCGGCGGTGGTTCAGAACAGCGCGACAGCCCCCCCGACAGGCACGCCGAACCAGGATCCGGCCACGTGCCCGGCCACCTCCGCGGGGCTGGCGGCCACTGCCAATACCACGCAGTACTACTACCGCTTCGAGCTGACTCCGGGGGTCTCGGGTGACGTGGTCAACAACCACATCCCCATCGATCCGGTCCTCGAAGGTGCGATCGTGATGACCAAGACCACGCCCCTGGTCAACGTCAGCCGCGGTGACCTGGTGCCCTATACCGTGACCGCGACCAACACCCTGTCGGCAACGCTGACGGATGTCGCGGTGCGTGACCGGATACCGGCGGGATTCCGCTACCGTGCCGGCAGCGCCACCCTCAACGGAACGGCCCTGGAACCGACGGTTTCCGGTCGTGAGCTCACCTGGAGTGGACAGTCCTTCAGCGCTGGCGAGGTCAAGACCTTCAAGCTGCTGCTGGTGGTGGGTGCAGGCGTTGCGGATGGAAAATACGAGAATCAGGCCTGGGCGTTGAATACCGTCGCGAATGCTCGTGTGTCCAACGTTGCCAGCGCCACCGTGCAGGTGGTGCCGGATCCGACCTTCGACTGCTCCGACATCATCGGAAAGGTGTTCGACGACCGGAATGCCAACGGTTACCAGGATCCGGGTGAACCCGGCATCCCCAACGTGCGCATCGCCACGGTGGGCGGACTGCTGGTCACCACCGATGCGGACGGCCGTTTCCACGTGGCCTGCGCCGACATCCCGCAGCGCGACATCGGCAGCAATTTCATCATGAAGCTGGATCCACGCACCCTGCCATCGGGCTATCGCATCACCACCGAGAACCCGCGGGTGGTACGCAGCACGCGCGGCAAGCTTGTCAAGCTCAACTTCGGAGCCACCATCCACAAGGTGTTCCGTCTTGAAGTGACTCGGGAAGCGTTCGTTGTCGATGGCAATGCCCTGCGCAGTGAATGGGCCGGACAACTGCAATCCCTGGTGCAGCAGCTCGAACAGCGCCCCTCGGTACTGCGCATTGCCTACCTGGTGAGCGCCGACGAGGATACGGACCATGCCAAGGCTCGACTGGAGGCACTCGCCTCGCAGATCCGTGAGCGGTACCGGGAATCCGAACAGGAAGAAGGGGAGCGCAGGGACAGACCGCCGTTGATCATCGAGACCGAACTGGTGCCGGCCGGGAGGATGGGCCGATGACCCTGTGCTGGAAGCCCATCGTGCGTCTGGGCATGGCAACACTGACTCTGGGCACCGCCCTGACGCTGCCGGTGATGGCAGACGAGGGCAAGCGTATCGATAACGCCCGCGTGGATCTGCATCCGGTTCCGCCCCAGACCGAACAGGCCGGCACAAGCGATTCGGGCAGAAGCCAGGCTCCGGGCGGCTGCAAGGGGCAGGTGGTGCAGGCCGATCTGCCATTTCGGGTGACCGTCGACGGGGAACCCCTGGAGCTCGGAAAACCGGTCAGCGATGCGGACCGCCAGCGCTGTGCCGATGTGGCGCTGGCGCGGGCGGATATCCAGATACGCTACGACGATCTGGACATCCGGCCTGCACTCAACGTATGGACCCGGGTCGGTGTGGTGGTCCCGGACGAGACGGTCACCTTTTGGGTCTACAGCAACTACCTGGCCTGGCTGAAGCGGGCCGAGCTGCGGATCTTTCGCCCGGGAATGCGTGAGGACAGCAAGCCGTTGGCGGTGCTGCCGGTGGACTGGAATTCACCCATCGAATGGCGCGTTCCCGCCGGCCTGGAAGGGCGTGTGGGTTACGTGCTTCGGGTGTATGACGCACAGGGCCGGTTTGACGAGACCACGCTCAAATCGCTGGAGGTGGTGCCACGCCACCGCCCGTTCAGGGAAGGCACGGAGGATGTCCGGCGCGAGGCCCTGATGGGCTGGGGGGAGAGTTCACTGGGGCTGCGCAACATCCCCATCGAAGGTGGCACCGTGATCGTGAGCGGAGCGAAACTCCAGGAAGGTGATCGGGTCACCGCACTGGGCATGCAGGTCCCCATGGATTCGCGCGGCCGCTTCGTCCTGCGCCAAATTCTGCCTGCGGGTCCGCATCAGGTAGAAGTCCGCGTCGTGCGCGCGGATGGGCGGACGTTCGATTTCCGGCGCAGTCTGTCCATCCCCAGTGATGACTGGTTCTACGTGGCCATTGGCGACCTGACCGTGGGACACAGCTCGGTGAAGGGTCCGGCAGTGGAGGTCACCGGCGATACCCAGCACTACGACAAGAAGACCTGGATCGACGGACGCGGTGCCTTCTACCTGAAGGGCAAGGTCAAGGGGGCGTGGCTTCTGACCGCTGCGGCGGACACCGGCAACCAGCCCTTGAAGGACCTGTTCAGCAACTTCTCCGACAAGAACCCCTATTACCTGCTGCGCAACATCGACCCGGATGCCTATTATCCCGTCTATGGCGATGACAGCACGGTACGCGAGGACGCGCCCACCCAGGGCAAGTTTTACGTGCGCCTGGAGAAGGGCGATTCACACGTCCTGTGGGGCAATTTCAAGACCCGCTGGGCGGATACCGAACTGGTGCAATATGCGCGTGGCCTCTATGGCGCACATGCCAGCTACCGCTCGCAGGAGACCACCTCGTTCGGGGCACGGCGCAGCAAGGTGGACGCCTTCGTGGCCGATCCGGGCAGCCTGGGAGCGCGCGACGAATTCCGCGCCACGGGCGGTTCGCTCTACTATCTGCGTCACATGAACATCACCCGCGGCTCCGAACAGCTGTGGATCGAGGTGCGCGACAAGGACTCCGGACTGGTGCTCGAGCGGCGAGCGCTCACCCCGGCCCAGGACTACGACATCGATTATCTGCAGGGTCGGGTGATGCTGCGTGAGGCACTTCCGTCCACGGTCGATGGCAGCGGCCTGGTGCACACCAGCGCGCTCAACGGCAATCCCCTGTACCTGGTGGGGACCTACGAGTACGTGCCCGGATTGGATGCGATCAGTGACTTCGCCACCGGACTGCGGGTTTCGCACTGGGTGAACGACCAGCTGCAGCTGGGTCTGAGCCGCTACCGCCAGGGTTCCGATGGGGCGGATCAGGAGATCAAGGGCGCGGATGCGACCTACCGGTTCGGTCCGGGTACCCGCGTGCGCCTGGAATGGGCGCATTCCGATGGCAGCGGCAACGGTGTGCAGACCTCCATCGACGGCGGCTTCGGCTTCGACGCCTTGCGCAGCCCGGGCGGATCCGCCAGCGCGAAACGGGTCGATGTGGCCGTCGATCTGGCCGAGGTGGTACAGGGTGGCGAGGGGCAGGTAGCGGCCTATTGGCTGGAGAAGGACGCGGGCTACTCGGCACCGGGCCAGGTGAGTCTCGGAGGCGAGGCGGTGCGCCAGCAGGGGGTGAAGGCGAGCTTCCCGATGGGGGACAACACCACTATCGACGTGAAGGCCGATGCCAGTCACAGCCGCCTCCGCAAAACCCGTTCCGCCGAGCTGGGCTGGATCCATGAGTTCGACACCGACTGGACGGCCTCGCTTGGCCTGCGCCGTGATGAGCAAAGCAATGGCACGGCCAATGCGAGTCCGCTGCTTTCGCAGAATGGCGACCGTACCGACCTGATCGTGCGCGCGGACTACCGGCCGAAGGCGGAAGGCCAAACGGCCGATGCCGCCAGCTGGTCGGCCTACGGTTTCGTCCAGGGCACGGTGGCGCGCAGTGGCCAGCGCAGCCCGAACAATCGTGCCGGGTTGGGCGGAAGCTGGCACCTCAATGATCGGGTCAGCCTGAAGGCGGAGGCATCCGGCGGCAATCTGGGGCCGGGTGGCCGGCTTGGCATCGACTACCTCGTATCCGATCGCAGCAACGCCTACCTGAATTACGAACTGGAATCCGAGAAACCGGATGGCTATTCACGCGGCAGCACCGGCACCTGGGTCACTGGCGCGGACTATCGAATCAGCGACCGGGCCCGGGTGTTCGGCGAAAACCGCATCAGCATCACGAACGGTTCAGGACCGGAGAGCCTGACCCATGCGTTCGGCGTGGATCTGGCGCCCACCGACCGCTGGAGCTATGGCGTCAAGGTCGAGAAAGGACGCATCAGCGACCCGCTGTCCGGGGACCTCAAGCGCACCGCGCTGGCGCTTTCCGCGGGTTACCATCACGAGAAGACCCGGTATGCCGGTACCCTGGAATACCGTACCGAGGACCATTCCTCCGGCAACGATCGCCAGGTGATTCTGATGCGCAATACGCTCGGGTACCAGGTGGATCCCGCATGGCGGCTGCTGGGCAAGCTGAACTTTTCGTTCAGTGACAACAGTCAGGGTGCCTTCTACGACGGCGACTACCATGAGCTGGTGGTCGGCGCGGCCTACCGGCCGGTGGACAACGACCGCTGGAATACCCTGCTCAAGTACACCAATTTCTACAATCTACCGTCACCGGGACAGCTGACGTCTTCCGATACCTTGCCGGACTATGCGCAGAAGAGCCAGGTGTTCTCGGTGGACACCACGTTTGATGTGCGTCCGTGGTTGTCACTGGGCTTCAAGTACGGCCTGCGCATCGGCCGTCTCAAGGACACACGCGGTCCGGGCGAGTGGTTCTCGAGTCGCGCCGACCTGGTGATCCTTCGTGCGGACTGGCACTGGGTCAAGGAATGGGATGCGCTCGTCGAGGTGCGCAATCTGCGTGCCCGTGAGGCCGCCGATGCCCGCGCCGGGCTGTTGCTCGCCGTGTACCGGCATGTCAACGAGCACGTCAAGGTCGGGATCGGCTACAACTTCACCGATTACTCCGACGATCTGACCGATCTCGACTATTCCTCGCGCGGCCTGTTCTTCAATGTGGTGGGATCCCTCTGAGGCCGGCGGTCCCACTCTTCGCCTGAGCATCGGGCGCGCAATCGACGGGTGGAGGTGATTCTGGCGGGGTCATGAGGCATTTGCTGCGCATTCACTGGCTGATTGTCGGACTTCTGCTGGCATGGGCCTCTGGTGTACCGGCGCGTATCGATCCGGCCACGCAATTTCTCTCCGCCCAGGAGCCCTCCACGTTGCGGGAGGCTGCCATCCACCTGGGCAGGGCCCTGAATGAAGG
>RFJX01000301.1 GCA_003694425.1 Gammaproteobacteria bacterium | reverse complement strand
GATCACAGCATGTGACTCGACCAGCCCGCTCTTTTGAGCAGACGACGTGAAGTGAAGCGAAAGCGACTCACTCCGGGGTGCTTCACCAGCTCCGGACCCTGAGGCCGAAGTGGACACGGTAGGACGCGACATACCGCCGACCACCAGGCTGAACGACCTTCACGATCTGGGCGAGGTGAGCGTTACGGCCTTCGGGCTAGGAAAGGCGCGTAAGCGCCATTGGGGAAACGAATGGACAACAGAGTCTTTGTGTTGAGCCGTACGCGCAAACCACTGATGCCCTGTCACCCGGCACGGGCTCGAAAGCTGTTGCGCACTGGCCGCGCTGCGGTCTTTCGGCGCATGCCGTTCACCATCATCCTGTTGGATCGGGAGGATGGCGACACCCAGCCGCTGGAAGGCAAGTACGATCCCGGTGCGAACACGACTGGCATTGCGCTGGTGGCACTGTTCAAGCGGGGACGCCGGGTGATCTGGGCGGCCAATCTGCACCATCGTGGGCTACAGATCGAAGAAAAAATGACTGAACGGCGGGGATTTCGCCGCAACCGGCGCAAGCGCCACTGCCGGTATCGCCCGGCCCGGTACAACAATCGCGCCCGGCCGAAGGGATGGCTGCCTCCATCGCTGACGTCCCGCGTCGAAAACGTGCGCACCTGGCATCGACGGCTGATGAGCCGGGCGCCGGTGAGCGAAGTGCATATCGAGACGGTGCGTTTCGACACGCAGAAGCTCCAAAATCCGGAGATCGAGGGGGTCGAATATCAGCGGGGCGAGCTGTTCGGCTACGAGGTGCGGGAGTACCTGCTGGAGAAATGGGGCCGCGAGTGCGCCTACTGCGGGGCGGAACAGGTACCGCTGGAGATCGAGCACATCGTGCCGAAGAGCCGGGGCGGGTCCGACCGGGTGAGCAACCTCACCCTGGCCTGCCGGGCCTGCAATCAGGCCAAGGGCAACCGCGACGTTCGGGAGTTTCTGGCCAACGATCCGGAGCGGTTGGCGAAGATCCTGGCGCAAGCGAAGGCCCCACTGAAAGGCGCGGCGGCGGTCAACAGCACGCGCTACGCCATCGGCGAGGCGATCAAGGCGTCCGATCTCCCGGTGTCGTTCTGGTCGGGTGGTCGCACCAAACGCAATCGCCTGTCCCAAGGCTACCAGAAGGACCACTGGATCGACGCCGCCTGCGTCGGCGCGAGCGGGGAATCAGTGTTCGTCCCGAAAGGTTTTCTACCACTGGAGATCCAGGCAAGAGGACGTGGCCATCGTCGCGTACACAACAACGACGACTTCGGTTTCCCCCGAGGCGCGCCCCGCAAGTGCAAGCGCGTGCAGGGCTTTCAGACCGGCGACCTAGTGGAGCTGGTGTGCAAACGCGGGAAATCGGCCGGTCGGCATGTCGGGCGCCTGACTTCGATCCGGGCACGGGGCTGGTTCGTGCTGAGGAAGGGCGGTCGCAACCACGACAGGCCGGCGCGTGAGTTTCGTCTGCTTGCCCGAGCGGACGGATACGAGTACACCACGGGGACGACGGGATGATCGAAAAGCGCAGGCGCTCCTGCTTTTCTCCCTCGGCTTCGCGCAGTCGATGCGATAGCTCGCCTTCGGGTACGCATGTCGCTGGCGGGTCGGCGATCGTCCTGACCGCCTTCGCGGCGGCCTGCAACCGGTAGGAGGGGATCATGGGCGATATTCTTTTTGCCGACGGACGTCGCTACAGCCGGGAGTGGCTGGATACGCATGAGGCGGAGGCCCAGGAGGTCTTCCGCGCGCACAAGCACACCTATCCCCTGTGTCTGTGCCAACGGGACGGGGTTCCGATGCACATTCGGGAACTGAGCCGGACCGGCAAGTTGTACTTGGCCCGAATGCCGATGACCGGGCCGATGCACCGGGGCGACTGTCCCTCCTACGAGCCGATCCACGGCAAGGCGGAGGAACAGGCGAGGGAGGCCGGGCTCATCGAGGAGTTGGGCGACGGGCGTGTCGTGTTCAAGGTGGATGTCGGCTTCAATATTCGCGAACCCGCCGCCGTCAGCTCGCCGCCCTCACCGGCCGAGCTGCCGCAGATGGTGCAGAACCCACAGCCGCGGCTGGGGCTGCTGGCGATGATGCAGTTTCTCTGGGAGCAAGCGGAGCTGCATCACTGGCACCCCAAGATGGAAGGGCGGCGCCGGTACAAGCAGGTCTACGACCGGCTCACCGAGGCGGCATCGCGGATCCTGGTCAAGGGCGTGCCGCTGAGGCAGCGGCTCTACATTCCCGAGCCGTTCTACAAGGAACAGGCCAACGAAATCATGATGCGCCGGCTCGAGGCGATCAGCCGGCTCGGTCGTAGCAGTGCCGGCAAGCGGCGGCGGTTCCTGGTGATGGGACAGTTGCGGGAACTGGAGGAAAGCAGCGAGAACGTGCGCTTGCGTTTTGCCCAGGCGGGCAATGATCTGAGTGTGGTGATGCCACGCAGTGCTTGGGAGCGCATGCTCAAACGCTGGGGCGTGAAGGTGCCGGAGGAGGATTCGGATCTGGGGCTGTGGGGCATGTTCCTGATCGAGCACTTCAAGGGTGCGACGCTCCACTCCCGGGCGGCGGCGGTGATGCAGACGACCGCGCACTACATTCCGGTCTTCCGCCCGGCGGAAGCGAGCCTGGCCTACGGTCTGGTGGACAGTCGGCGGCGATTCATCAAGATGCTGGCCATCGATGGCCGGCCGTCTGAGAACGGCCCCGCATTTCTGCTGACCGACGTGGCGGAGAAGCCGGTTCCGCTTTATATCAGCAATCGCGAATTGCCGGCCGAGACCGCGGTGGATGAGTGGTATTGGCATACCGATCGTGACGACATGTGGCCGCCGCTGCCGGTGCCGCAGTCGCGCAGAAGTCATTGATGATGGAAACATTGAAAGGAGGAAGTTCAATGAAGCAGTTGTTGTTGGCCCTCATGGTGGCAGCGGCGGTGGCCCTGTCCGGTTGTGCGGCGACCGGCGTGGCGATTTCCAAGCGTAACCTGGATGTCCAGACGAAGATGACCGACTCGATCTTCCTGGATCCACCGGTGCCGGGGCACCAGAAGGTGCTGGTGCAGATCCGCAACACCTCGGACAAGCCGGATTTCACCATCCAGTCGGAGATCGAGCAGGCGTTACGCCAGCGCGGCTGGACGATCACGCGCAATCCGGAAGAGGCCGACTATATGTTGCAGGCGAACATCCTGCAGGTGGGCAAGGCGGACAAGACGGCCGCGGAGCAGATGTTCGTTTCGGGGTACGGTGGTCCGCTGGGGACCGGTGTGG
>RFJX01000300.1 GCA_003694425.1 Gammaproteobacteria bacterium | reverse complement strand
GTACCGGTCTGCGGGCCCGACACCGTTATGCCCTGCACGAGGTGCGCGAGATCCTCGGCCGGATCTGGAAATGGGTACTGATCGGGGTCGCCGCCGGTGCCCTGTTCCACGGGTACGTGCCCGAGCAGTGGGTGGTCGAACATCTGGGCGGGAAGGACGACTGGTGGAGCGTGCCGCTGGCGGTGCTGCTGGGGGTGCCGCTCTATTCCAATGCCACCGGGGTGATCCCGGTGGCCGAGGCGATGCTGGGCAAGGGGGTCCCGGTCGGGACCACGCTGGCCTTCATGATGAGCATCGCCGCGCTCTCCCTGCCGGAGATGCTGATCCTGCGCAAGGTCATCCGCTGGCCTGCGCTGGCCATCTACTCCGGCCTGCTGGCCCTGGCCTTCACCCTGGTGGGCTGGGGCTTCAACGCATTTCTTTCCTGATGACACGAGGAGACGGCAATGAGAGAGGTAAAGGTACTCGGTAGTGGTTGCGCCAGTTGCCAGGCTACGGTCCGGCTGATCGAGGAGGTCGCCGCCCAGGCGGGGGTCCAGGTGGAGCTGGAGAAGGTCGAGGAGATGCAGGAGATCATGAAGTACGGGGTCATGAGCACGCCCGGGGTGGTGGTCGACGGCAAGGTGGTCCATGCCGGCGGGGTCCCCGATCGCGAATCCGTTCGCGGCTGGCTGGAGGGCTGAGGCGGTGGCCCTGGAATACCACGTGCGGGCCGTGCGTGAGGACCACCACGGCAGCACCGCCTGGTGCAAGGAGGCCAGCCTGGTGATGGATACCGATCCCGAGGGGAGAGTGGATGCCTTCAACCCGGCGGAGCTGTTGCTGGCCGCGGTGGCGGCCTGCATGCTCAAGGGTATCGAACGGGTGCTGCCGATCCTGCGCTTCGAGCTGAAGGGGGTGGAGATCGAGATCCATGGCGTGCGCCAGGACAAGCCGCCGAAGATGGAGCGGATCGACTATCTCATCAAGGTGGACACCGACGAGTCCGATCACCGCATCGAGCTGTTGCATACCAACGTGCGCAAGTACGGCACCATCTACAACACGGTCGCTGCCGCCACCGTGCTGGAGGGGAGGATGGTACGGGCGGGTTGAAAAGGGGCCGTACTGCACCCACCTGTGCTGAAACGTACCTGACCGGGGGTCTCCCCATGAGTGAGCAATTGAATATCGTCTGTCCCTCCTGCGACGCCATCAACCGGGTCCCGGCCGGGCGGCTGGAGGAGGACCCGCGCTGCGGCAGGTGCCGCAATCCGCTGTTCAACGGATCGCCCGTGGAGCTCGATGCGGCCCGCTTCGATCGCTTCCTCCAGCACAACGACATCCCGGTGCTGGTCGATTTCTGGGCCCCCTGGTGCGGCCCGTGCCGGATGATGGCGCCGGCCTATGCCCAGGCGACAGCCGCGCTGGAGCCACGGGTGCGGCTGGCCAAACTGGATACCGAGGCCAACCCGGAGCCGGCCGGCAGATACGGTATCCGCAGCATCCCCACGCTCATCCTGTTCCGGCAGGGCAGGGAGGTCGGTCGTCAGTCGGGTGCGATGGGGGCCGATGCCATCGTCCGGTGGGTGCGCTCGCAGACCGGCTGAGGCCGCGTTCCACCGGAACGGCTATTGCCGGAAGCGCTGGTGACACTGCACGCAGTGGTCCAGGGTCTCACCGAGCGCGTTGAGAGCGTCGTCCAGCTTCCCTTTCCGGAATATCTCCGCCATCGCATCCGCCTGGTGGTGGAAGGCGAGTCCGTGGGCCCGGAACTCCTCGTTGCGGAACATGTTGCACATGCGCTGCATCTCCGGGGTCAGGCCGAGACGGGCATGGGCGACTTCGGCGGCGTGGTCGAAACGCCCGGCAGCGAGATCGGCGATGATCTCGCGCACCGCCTCCAGGTGTGAGCGCATGTTCGCGAGCTGATGCCGACGCATCGGCTCCGGCAGACCCAGAGAGATCCGCTCATCCGCCACGTCCATCTCCATCATGCCCTGATGATGGTGTGAAGGCCCCTCGGCGGCGCCGACAGTACGGCTCAGGATGAGGAACAGGAACAGCAGGAAAGAGGGGCTCTGGCGCATGAATAAATACTTGTGTCTTGTATCAGAAGACAGAAATTCCATCATACCGCACCTGGTGATTCCGTGATTGGACACCAGAACCAGTCATGGAACCTTGCATGTCCAAACAGGAATGATTATCATTTGCATGGGTTCCGGGCTGGGGGACAACACCGATGCAGGAGCAGGGGACAGGTGACTCCATGTTGCAGGTCGGCCTGCCACCCGCACTGATGGAGCGGTTGCTAGATAATGGCCTGATCCATGTCGCCGAACTCCACGCGCTCGAACCACGAACCAAACAGTGGCTATGGAGGTATTGTCTTGTGAAGTGCAGAAGGGGAGTGAGTACGGACCGGGAGGTCCAGGGGAATGGTTGCGACCGCTGCCGGCGGCGCCTATGCTCGAAGAACATCAGAAATCTTGGTCCGCAGGCTATGGTCGCTGCGATTGATTTGCCCATCGACAGACGGGGAGGGAAAGAGGATGAATGAGACATTCGACAGGAAGGCGGTGCTGGAGGTACTCAACCGGATCCTGGAGCTGGAGCTGGCCGGAGTGGTGCGTTACACCCACTATTCCTTCATGGTGTATGGCTACAACCGCATCCCCATCGTCTCCTGGATGCGGGGACAGGCGGAGGAGTCACTGGCTCACGCCCAGCGCGCCGGGGAGTTGATCACCCATCTGGGCGGACACCCGTCGCTGGCAATAGGCCCCCTGCTGGAAACGCACAAGCACGACATAGGAG
>RFJX01000299.1 GCA_003694425.1 Gammaproteobacteria bacterium | reverse complement strand
TGGTTCTCGGTACGTCCGCCGGACTACCCCGCCCTGCGGGAGCTGCCCTGGCCGGAGCAGATCGCCGGTCAGATCGCCTCCATCGAGGCGCAGCTCGAAGGCTCGCTGCACTCCCTGCCGGCAGGGCGCTGGCTGGCGCTGGACTACACGGAGCTGCTGGCGGATCCGGGGACGGTCTTGCAGCGCATCGCCGGCTGGCTGAGGACGGCCGGCGGCATCCTGCCGGAACCGATGGCCGCCGTCCCGGAGCTGCAAGAGCCGCCAGCGCCGGCCATCGCTCCTTCTGACCTTGATCGACTGGCGGCGGCCCTCGCACGGCATTTGCCCACAGCGCGGGCGGCGAGGGGCTGAGCATGCGCGTCGCCATCATGCAGCCGACCTACCTGCCCTGGTCCGGGTACTTCGATCTCATGGATCAGGCCGATTGTTTCGTCCTGCTCGACGATGTGCAGTTCAGCCGCCAGAGCTGGCAGCAGCGCAACCGCATCCTGGGTCCGCAGGGTGGCCACTGGCTCACCGTGCCGGTGCGTCGGGCCGGTACCCCGCAACGAATCCTGGAAGTCGAGATCGAGACCACCACCCCCTGGCGGCGCAAGCACCGCGACGCCATCCTGCAGGGCTATGCCGGCGCCCCCGGCATGGAAGTGTTGCGCGACTTCATCGAACAGAGCTATGCCCGGGACTGGCGATACCTCGTCGATCTGAACCTGCATTTCATCCGGGCCCTGCGCGATCACCTGGGCATCACCACTCCGTTGCGGCGGGCGTCCGAACTGGAGGTGGAACACCCGGCCGGACGCAGCGACCGCCTGGTCGAACTGTGCCGCGCACTGGGTGCGGATCAGTATCTCTCTCCGGCCGGCGCCTGGGAGTACCTGGGCACGGGCGAGGCCCTGCGCGAGGCAGGCATCGGATTGCTGTATCACGACTACACACCCGTACCCTACCGCCAGCGGGCGGAGGGCTTCGTGTCCTTTCTTTCAGTCCTCGACCTGCTGCTCAACGAAGGGCCTTCGAGCCTCGAGGTGATCCGGCGCGGACGGGGCGAACCACTTGCCCCGGAGGTCTTCGCCGCGGCCCGGGAGATGACGGCGTGACTCACCGGCCACAGGCTATGCTCGACGGGCGGCCGCTGGGGCCAGACCATCCTCCGTACGTGATCGCCGAGCTCTCGGCCAATCATCTGGGTGATTTCAAACGTGCCTGCGCCATCGTCCGTGCCGCCGCCGCCAGCGGTGCTGCGGCGCTGAAACTCCAGAGCTACACCCCGGACAGCATCACCATCGACTGCGACCGTCCCGAGTTCCGCGTCACCCGGGGACCGCGCGCCGGCGCCACGCTCTATCAGGTCTACAGCGAGGGCAGCACGCCCTGGGAATGGCATGCGCCGCTGTTCGAACTGGGGCGGGAGCTGGGCCTGACGGTGTTCAGCTCGCCCTTCGACCGCCGGGCGGTCGATGCGCTGGAGCGTCTCGATGCCCCGCTGTACAAGATCGCCTCCTGTGAGCTGGTCGATCTGCCTTTGATCCGCCACGTGGCACAGACCGGCAAGCCGATGATCCTCTCCACCGGAATGGCGACGGTGGAGGAGATCGGCGAGGCCCTGGCGGCGGCACGGGAGGCCGGGGCTCGTGACCTGGTCCTGCTCCACTGCATCAGCGGTTATCCGACGCCGGTGGAGGAGACCAATCTCCTCACGATTCCGGATCTGGCAGAGCGCTACGGGGTCCCCGTGGGATTCTCCGATCACACCGAGGGGGTGGCGGTGAGCCTGGCCGCGGTGGCGCTCGGTGCCTGCGTGCTGGAGCGTCACCTCACCCTGCGCCGCGCCGATGGCGGCCTCGACGCGGGCTTCTCACTGGAGCCGGAGGAACTGGCCCGGCTGGTGCAGGAGGCGGAATTCGTATGGCGGGCGCGCGGCCAGGTCTGCTACGGGCCACTTCCGAGCGAGGCCCATGCCTACCGCAACCGCCGCTCGCTCTATGTGGTGGAGGACATTCCGGCGGGCGGTGTGCTGAACAAGGAGAATGTGCGCTCAATCCGACCGGGAGCCGGCCTGGCACCGCGTCATCTCCCTGAGGTCCTAGGGCGGCGGGTGAAACAGGCAGTCGCGCGTGGCACCCCACTGAGCTGGGAATTGCTGGAATGATGAGGCAGGGAGGCGACACTGTGACCGTTACCACGGGTCGGGCAACGCAGGTGCCAGAGGTCCTGGAACTGGATATCTCGCGTCTTGTCATCGGCCCGAAGGGTATCGATCCCTTCTACGCGCCTTTCTCGCCCGGGGATCTGGGCCGTTTCCGGGAGGCCCTGCTGAGCCGTGTCTTCGCAGCCCTGGCGGACAGCCCATCCAGGCGGCGCGAGGAAGTCGAGTTGGCGCTGGTGCTGATCCTGGAGTTCCTGCGCGAGGTCCTGGCCCTCTATTACTCAGGGACACTGGTGCGGCGTGCACGGGCAGACGGGGTGGTCCATATCTCCGTCCCGCCCGGCTGCACCATGCTGGCAGCCGTCAGCACAGGTGGCGTACCCGATCCGCGGCAGCGCCGCACCTGGCAACTTCTGGCACGTGGAATACCGGACCCGATCTGGCGTCGTCCACTGAGGCTCGCCCGCAATCTCCTGCTGCGGGACGAATTCAGCCGCAGGCCGTTGCCGGCCATCGACCTGCAACACGACATCGTCACCCCCGCTGTCTCGCCGCTGATCAGGCGCCATGCGCGCAGCCTGGCCGAACGGGTCTGCCTGGTCCCGGCGCGGAGCTGGTTCCCCCCACTGCCGGATCCGGTGCTAGAAAATGCCGGAGAGCAGGCCCTCGGGAGTGGAATAACAGAGACCCTGCTGGAGGCGGTTTCTAAGGCATATCGCGATGCGGGCGAGTCCCTGCCGACGCCCGAGAAGGCCTATCTTGGCCGCTGGCTGGAGGTCGTGTCCGGACTCTGCCGGGCCTATCTTGACCGGCTCCTGGACGCACCTCAGCGGATACCGGGGCGACTCTGGACCGGTACCGGCGGCATCATCTGGATGCGCCTGCTGCGCCTGGCCTGTCGTCGCCTGGGTGGTGAGATCACCGGCCACGAGCATGGCACCGCCTCCCCGGCCGAGAGTATCAGCATTGGCCTGTGGGAATTCGAGTTCTGTGACCGCTTCGTCACCTTCACCCCGGAGATGGCGCAGCGCTACCGTCAACCCCATCACCACCGTTACCGGGTGTTCGATCCCGCCCCGGCGATCACGGATATCCTCACCCTGGAGGGCGGTTCTGATCGAAGCGAGAACACACCCGCCCGGTTGGAGGTGCCGCGGTCACGCCCTCGACGGGTCATGTATGTCAACACGATCTACTTCGGCGACGCCCCCGGCTTCACGCCCGCCTTCCCGGACCCTGTCTGGGTCGACTGGCAGGCGCGGCTGATGACGCGCCTGAAGATGGCGGGTTACGAAGTCCTGCTGAAACCGCATCCGGAATGTCGCCTGCGCCCGGCGCCTGCCTTCGAAGCCCTCGCCGACGGAGTGCTGTACGAACGCATGGAGCAGGTACAGGAGCAGGCAGATCTCTTTCTCTTCGACTGGGTACAGACGACCACCCTGGTGCAGGCCCTCGCCACCGACATACCCATCGTGGTGATCGATTTCGGTTTTACCAGTTTCGAGCCGGAGGCCGAGGCGCTGTTCCGACGCCGTTGCGCGGTGGTCAGGGGATGGGTGGATGACGCCGGCAGGGCGCAGGTCGACGAACATGAACTTCTGCAGGCCCTGGAAGCGGCGATCCCCAAGGCCGGTGACAGGGCATTCTTCCATCATTACCAGGGGGGCATGGCCGGTGTCTGAGAAGACCGGGCAGCGCCGCGACGCCCTGGCCCTGTTGCGGGTCTTCTGGCACCGTTATCCCCTGCGCAGCCTCCTGGTCCTCGCCAGCCTGCTGGTGGCGGGACTGGCGGAGGGGCTCGGGATCGTCACCCTGCTCCCGCTGCTGCAGCTGACCCTGGAGCCGGAGGCGATGGCCGGCGGCGGCATGGCGGGATGGTTCCGGGACGTGTTCGACGCCTTCGGTCTGCCGCTGGGCATCGGCAGCCTGCTGGTCCTGATCGTGGTGAGCCTGTTCCTCAAGGTGGGCCTTACCCTGCTGGCGATGCGCAACGTGGGCTACAGCGTCGCCCATGTCACCAC
>RFJX01000298.1 GCA_003694425.1 Gammaproteobacteria bacterium | reverse complement strand
GATTCCTCACCCAGCTCGGTGATGGGGGTATAGGTGGCCTGCTCCACCGCCCGTTCCAGCACCTCCCAGGGAAAGTCCGCCTCCTCCGCCGCCAGTTTCTCCGGATCGGCGGCGATGGTGGGGCTCTTCGAGATCACGGCGCAGTACTCGGGCATGCGGTCGGCGAAGGCGCGGGTGCCGATGGCGTCGGCCTGCTGGATCACCACCCGCTTGTCCATGGTGACGAGCGGCCGGATCACGAGCAGATCGGTGGCGGTGTCGATCGCCTGCAGGTTGACCAGGGTCTGGCTCGCCACCTGGGCCACCGCCTCGCCGGTGACCAGGGCCGGGCACTTCAGCCGCCGGGCGATGGGAGTGGCGGCCTTCAGGAAGCAGCGCTTGATGAAGACCCCCATGTAGCCGTCGCTCACCTTCTCCAGGATCGCCCCCACCACCTCCTCGAAGGGGACCGAGACGAACTGCACCGGATGCGAGGCCCCGTAGCGCCGCCAAAGGTAGTGGGCATGCCGGCGCACCGCCCGCTCATGGGCCGCGCCGCCGAGGTTGAAGAAGAGGAAGTGGGTCACCAGCCCCCGGCGGATGGTGCTGAAGCTGGCCACCGAGGAGTCGTAGCCGCCGGAGACGAGCGACAGGCAGGCGCCCTGGGTGCCGAGGGCGAAGCCGCCCAGGCCCTTGCCGTGATCGACGTGGAACCAGGCCTCGCCGGCCGTGAGCCGGATCCGGACCGGGACCTCGGGACGGGTGAGGTCCACCTTCGAGGGCAGGCCCGTTTCCAGCAGCTTCGCCCCGAGGAAGCGCTCCACCTCGCCGGACCGGAAGGGCAGTCCCTTCTCCCGCTTGACCCGCACGCCGAAGCTCCTGCCCTCGAGCGCCTCGCCATAGAGTTCCAGGGCGTGTCCGGCCAGCTCGTCCAGGTCGTTCCAGGGACGGCGCTCGATGCGGCTGAACTGGTCCACCCCGGGGGTGGTGGAGAGCACCTCCCAGACGGCCTCCTTCACCACCTCCGGGCAGGTGACCCAGAGCCGGGCCCACTCCCGCTGCACCCGGCAGTCCGGGTGGACCGCCTTGAGCAGCTTCTCGAGGTTCCAGCCCAGCCGCTGGCAGCAGTAGCGCCGCACCGAGCGGCTCTTGAGGAGCATCTCGGGGTAGTACTTGACTTCGAATTCCTGCATCGTGCTCAGGTCCCTCCAGGTGGGCGGGGCATGATACCGGGGCGCACCGGCGGGGGGAACACCGGCCCGTGGCAACCTACCAGCGCACCTCCACCCTGCCCTCCCGGACCCGGACCGGGAG
The DNA here is from genome assembly GCA_003694425.1 of Gammaproteobacteria bacterium. Lineage (GTDB taxonomy): Bacteria > Pseudomonadota > Gammaproteobacteria > J113 > J113 > J113. The sequence goes on along the minus strand of RFJX01000298.1, from coordinate 4,780 downwards.
CGCCTGCAGGGAACTCCCCCCGGGTGGCTCGACACAGCGCCCGGTGGCCAGGTCGAAGGTCCAGAAGTGGAGCGGACAGCAGACCCACCCCCCCTTCACGTCCTCGGCCCGCAGCGGCGTGCCCTGATGCGGACAGTGGTTGTCCCAGGCCTTCACCCCCTCCTCGTCGCGCCAGAGCAGCAGGGTACGCCCGCCGGCCTCGATCACGCTCCCCTTCTCTTTCGGCAGCTCCTGCAGGGTCGCCACCTCGTGCCATTCCTCCTCCTTGCCCGACTCCCGCTCCGGCAGGCGGAACTCGGGCAGGTCCATCTCCAGGATCTGATCGATGGCCCAGACGATCCGGGTCAGGCCGAGGGCGGGAAAGGCCATCATCAGGGCGTCGATCACCTCGTCCGCGCTGGCCCCTGTATCGAGCGCCCGTTTCAGATACTGGCGGAAGCCGGGACCGGTCTGCGCGTGCACCTTGGTGATGACCGAAATCAGTGCCCGGGTCTTCGGGTCGAGATGTTCCCCTGCCCGTTTCAGGAACTGGAAATAGTGTTCCATGGCCTCGGGGCGGGTCTTGATCAAGTAGTCGAGTGCTCGGCTCATCTGTGCTCCGGTAGAGTGGTCGCGGTCAGTCCTGCCGCAGCCGGTCGCTGACGGCGATCGGGGTACGGTAACGCATCACGATGTAGTAGCTGGAGGCGATGAAGGTGACGAGGGTGGCGAGCTGGATCACGTTGCCGGCCCGCTCCCCGATGACCCCGACCTGGGTCGCGACGACGGCGATCAGCAGCGAGAACTCGCTGATCTGGCCGAGACGCACACCGATCTCCAGCGACAGGAACCGCTTCTCATGCGCGGTGCGCAGCAGGCCCATGAAGACCAGCGGCTTGGCCAGCAGCATCACCCCCGCCAGCAGCAGCGCCGGGACCCAGACCTCGCCCACGCCTTCGAGGTCGAAGCTGGCGCCGAGGGAGAAGAAAAAGAGGATGAGGAAGAAGTCCCGCAACGGCTTGAGCCGGTCCTCGATGACCAGGGCGATGGGATTGCTGGCCAGCGCCACCCCGGCGATGAATGCGCCGATCTCGTGCGAGAGGCCGACCGCGTGAGCGAGTTGCGCCACCCCCAGACACCAGCCGATGGTGAGCAGGAAGAGGTACTCCTGGATCTGGTCGAAGCGCTCCATCAGCCGGGCCAGGACCAGGCGCTGGAACAGGATCGCGCCGAACAGCAGCAGCGGCAGGGCCACCAGGTTGCGGGCGATGGCGGTCATCGGGTCGCCGCCGGCCCGGCTGCCCTCGATCAGCAGCAGAATGACGATGGCGATGAGGTCCTGGATCAGCAGGATACTGATCACAACCTGCCCGGTGTGCCTGTGATGCAGCGCGGTGGTGGGCAGCAGCTTGAGGCCGATGATGGTGCTGGAGAACATCGCCGCGGCCCCGATCAGCCAGGCCTCGGTGCCGCCGAAGCCGGTCAGCAGGGCGATGCCGTAGCCCAGGCCGAGAAAGGTGAGGCTGCTGGCCAGGGTGACGCCCACCGCCTCGCCAAACATCTTCAGCATCTGCTCGGGCATCAGGTCGATCCCGAGCAGGAACAGCAGGAACATGATGCCGATGTCCGAGATCTGCTGCAGCAGGTGGGGATCGGTGACCCAGCCCAGCCCGTCCGGCCCCAGCAGCAGGCCCAGCACGATGTAGCCGACGATCAGTGCCTGGCGGGCGTAGAGCGCCAGGGTGGCGATCAGCGCCGAGCCGGTGAAGATCAGAAAGAAGGACTCGATGATGCCGCCGTGCTCCATGGCGGGATGATAGCATCCGCCACCCCGTACCGAGGCCGGATCAGGCCCTGCGGGGTATGGCTGGATCGGTGCTCATGCCGCCGCAGTGACCCGCGCCCACTGCTGCTCCAGCTTCTTCGGCGAGACCGGGATCTTGGTGCCCAGTTCCTGGGCGAAGAGCTGGACCCGGTACTCCTCCAGCATCCAGCGATATTTCTCCAGCTCCGGTTCGTCGGTGAGCAGCCAGCCCTGGGCCTCCAGCGCCTCGATGCGCTCCGCGTAGCGGCGCCAGTGCGGCTCCAGCTCACGCTGCCTGGCGGCGTCCCGGGCCGGGTTCCGGGGCAGCTTCTCCAGCCGGACGCGCATCCCCTCGAGATAGCGCGGCAGCTCCTTCAGCCGGTCGGGTGGCGTGGCGGAGACGAAACCGGCGTATACCAGGTGCCAGAGCTGCTCCTGCAGGTCGCCGGCGGCGGCGAGCCATGCCGGCGGCAGCGCGCCGTTCAGCCGTCCGTGCAGCTCGCGGTAGGGCTCCAGGATCCGCAGCAGCAGCGCGCACAGCCCGTTGGCGATCGCCACCAGCTCGCCCCGCCCCTGTTCGAGCCGGGCGCGGAAGGCCGCCTCGTCGCGGATGGACTCGAACCCCTCCATGAAGGCGCGCTCGGCCACCGCGGCGAGGATCTCACTGCGCAGCTCCTCCCGGTCGCCCAGTTCGCGGTAGCACAGCGCCAGGCGTTCGAAACCGGGCAGGTTGCGGCGCAGCCAGGCGAACCGTTTGGCCAGGACGAGCATGAACAGCCGCCGCACACCGGCATGGGTGAGGTGGCGCGCCTCGGCCTGGGTGTCCACCACCCGCAGGGCGACCGACTGCTCCTCGTCCACCAGGGCCGGATAGCCGGTCAGTTCCGCCCCGCCGCTGCGGCCGGTGACCCGCTCCGGCAGGGGGCCGAAGTCCCAGTCCGTGATCCCCTCCCGCTCCAGCCGCCAGGCGGCGGTGTGGCGGAAGGAGGCCTGGGCGCGCTCGCCGAGCTTCGCCTGCAACGCCTTCAGTTCCCGGCCCTGGGCCAGCAGTCGCCCCTGATCGTCCATTACCCGGATGTTCATGCGCAGGTGGTCGGGCAGGCGGTCCGCCCGCCAGTCGGACGTGGCGATGCGGACCCCCCGGTGACGGGCGATCCAGTCGCCGAGGGTCCGGGTCAGGGCCACGGCTCCGGGGACAGCCTCGCGGCAGAAGGCCGCTGCCGTATCCGGCGCCGGCGCCAGCGGGGCCCGCTTCGGCCGCGGCAGCGTCCGGATCAGGGCCGTCACCTTCTCCTCCAGCAGCCCCGGCACCAGCCATTCGAGCGGCTCCGGATCGAGCTGGTTGAGCGCGGCCAGCGGCACCGTCACGCTGACCCCGTCCTCCTCCTCGCCCGGGGCGAAGCGGTAGGAGAGCGGGAGGCGCAATGCCCCGGCCTGCAGCTCCGGCGGGTAGTCCCGGTCCCGGACCCCGGCCTCGCCCCGCAGCAGGTCGTCCCGCGTCAGCAGCAGCCGGTCGGCCTCCCTGCCGGCCTGCTTCAGCCATTTCTCCAGGCTGTCGGCGGAGTGGACCTCCGGCGGCAGCCGCTCGTCGTAGAAGGCCGCCAGCGCCGCCTCGTCCACCAGGATATCGGGCCGGCGGCTGCGGTGCTCCAGCTCCTGCAGTTCGGCGATCAGCGCCTGGTTGCGGCGCAGGAAACGCGGCAGGCGGGCCAGTTCACCGCGCACCAGGGCCGCCTCGATGAAGATGCGCCGGGTCTCAGCGCGGTCGATGGCGGCGAAGTCGACACGCCGCCTCGGCTCCAGCACCAGGCCGTAGAGCGAAACCCGCTCGCAGGCCTGCACCCGGCCGCGGCGCTTCGACCAGTGCGGATCGAACCACTGCCGCCGGAGCAGGTGGGCCGGCGCCGCCGCCAGTACCCACTGCGGCTCGATGGCGGCGACCATGCGGGCGTAGAGCCGGGAGGTCTCGGCCAGTTCCGCGGCCATGATCCACTTCGGCGGCTTCGCCGCGACCGTGCTGCCGGGGAAGATGCGGAACTTCATCCCGCGCGGCCCCAGGTATTCCCCCTGTTCATCCAGCATCCCGATCTGGCCGACGAGGCCGCTCAGCAGGGCCCGGTGGATGGGCTCGTAACCCGCCTCCTCCTCGTTGGTGGCGAGCCCCATGTCGTGCAGCATCCCGCGCAGCTGGGCGTGGATGTCGCGCCACTCGCGCATGCGGTTGTGGGAGAGGAAACTGGTCCGGCACAACTTGCGCATCTGGTTGCGCGACAGGTGCCGGAGCTGTTCCTCGTAGAAGCGCCAGAGATTGAGCAGGGAGAGGAAGTCGGAGCGGGGATCGGCGAAACGGGCGTGGGCCGCGTCGGCCGCCGCGGTCCGGTCCAGCGGCCGCTCCCGCGGGTCCTGGATGGAGAGCGCCGAGGCGATGACCAGGACCTCGGAGAGGCAGCCGGACTCCGCCCCGGCCAGCAGCATCCGCGCAAGGCGCGGGTCCACCGGCAGCTTCGCCAGTCGCCGGCCCAGGTCGGTGATCCGGCGGTCGCGATCCATCGCGCCCAGCTCCTCGAGCAGGCGGTAGCCGTCACTGACCTGGCGCGGGTCCGGGGGGTCGATGAAGGGAAAGTCGTCGATGTGTCCCAGACCCAGGGATTCGAGCTGCAGGATCACCGAGGCGAGATGGGTGCGGCGGATCTCGGGATCGGTGAATTCCGGCCGCGACAGGTAGTCCTCCTCGCTGTAGAGACGGATGCACACCCCCGCCGCCACCCGACCGCAGCGGCCCTTGCGCTGGTCGGCGGAGGCGCGGGAGACCTTCTCGATCGGCAGGCGCTGGACCTTGCTGCGGGCGCTGTAGCGGCTGATCCGGGCGGTGCCTGGGTCGATGACATAGCGGATCCCCGGTACCGTCAGCGAGGTCTCGGCCACGTTGGTGGCCAGGACGATGTGGCGGCGCCGGTGCCGGGCGAAGACCTTCGCCTGCTGCGCGGCGCTCTGGCG
>RFJX01000297.1 GCA_003694425.1 Gammaproteobacteria bacterium | reverse complement strand
TGATCCCGCAGGTGGCGAGGGAATTCAGGCGCGACGCGCGGCAGCTGGAGGGGTACTACCTGCGCAGCGCCGGCGGCGAGCTGGTGCCCCTGGCGAACCTGGTCACTTTGCGCAGGTCGGTGGAGCCCGCCAGCCGCCCCCAGTTCCAGCAGCTCAACGCCCTGACCATCGAAGGGGTGATGGCGCCGGGGGTCCCGCTGGGCAACGCCCTGGAGTGGCTGGCGCAGCGGGCCCATGCCGTCCTGCCGAAGGGCTTCAGCTACGACTTCATGGGTGAGTCCCGGCAATACGCCCAGCAGGGCAGCGCCCTGATGGTCACCTTCTTCCTCTCCCTGCTGGTGATCTATCTGGTCCTGGCCGGCCAGTTCGAGAGCTGGCGCGACCCGCTCATCATCCTCGTCTCGGTCCCGCTGGCCATCGCCGGGGCAATGGCCTTCATCACCCTGGGCTACGCGACCATCAACATCTATACCCAGGTCGGGCTGATCACCCTGATCGGGGTGGTGGCCAAGAACGGGATCCTGATCGTCGAATTCGCCAACAAGCAGCAGATCGAGGCGGGCCTGTCCCGGCGCGAGGCGGTGGAGGCGGCGGCTGCAATCCGGCTGCGCCCCATCCTCATGACCTCCATCTCGCTAGTGGTGGCGATGGTCCCGCTGCTGACCGCCAGCGGGCCCGGTGCCGTGAGCCGCTACAGCATCGGGCTGACCGTGGCGAGCGGGCTCGGGATCGGCACCTTCTTCACCCTCTTCGTCCTGCCCGCCTTCTACCTCCTGCTGGCCCGGGACCACACGGCGGATCGCCGCGCCCCGACGACATGAGCCGGGGGAAACAGGGGCCCGCCCGCTGGGAACACTTCCACCACCAGGCCGACATCGGCGTGCGCGGCATCGGGCCCGACCTTGGGACCGCCTTCGAGCAGGCCGCTCTGGCCCTCACCGCGGTGATCACGGATCCCTCACGGGTGCGGCCCGTGGAGCCGGTCACCATTTCCTGCGCGGCACCCGATCCCGAATACCTCTTGCTTGACTGGCTCAATGCCCTCATCTATGAAATGGCTACGCGCCACCTGCTCTTCGGCCGTTTCGAGGTGCACATCGACGACCATGCCCTGCGGGCCACCGCCTGGGGCGAGCCGGTCGATGTCGGACGCCACCGGCCGGCCGTGGAGGTGAAGGGGGCCACCTTCACCGAACTGAAGGTGGCCCGGAGCCCCGCTGGCGAGTGGGTCGCCCAGTGCGTGGTCGACGTATGACGGAGGCCGATGCCCGATGGACCTGAAGGGTCTGGAACCGCTTTCCGGGACCGCATGGCGCATCCCGCCACGCGGGGCGATGCGCGTGCCGGCCATCCTCTACGGGGATTCCGCCCTGCTGCGGGAGATGGACGACAAGGTGCGCGAGCAGATCTGCAATGTCGCCACGCTGCCCGGCATCGTGGGGGCCGCCTGGACCATGCCCGATGCTCACTGGGGATACGGCTTTCCCATCGGCGGGGTCGCGGCCTTCGCCCCCGAGGAGGGCGGTGTGATCTCCGCCGGCGGGGTCGGCTTCGACATCTCCTGCGGCGTGCGGACCCTGCTCACCGGCCTTCCCCGCCAGCGCGTGGAGGCGATCCGCGAGCGCCTGGCCGAGGCGCTGTTCCGGGCCATCCCCGCCGGGGTGGGCAGCACCGGCCTGATCCGCCTCGACGAGGACGAGATGACCGCCATGCTCGCCGGCGGCGCCCGCTGGGCCCTGGAACAGGGCTACGGCCGGCCGGAGGACCTGGAACGGATCGAGGAGCATGGCTGCATGTCCGGTGCCGATCCGGAACAGGTCTCCCCCCGGGCACGTCACCGCCAGCGCGACGAGATGGGGACCCTGGGCTCCGGCAACCACTACCTCGAGGTCCAGGCAGTCGCCGGGATCCACGACCCCGGTACCGCCACGGCCTGGGGTCTGCGGGAGGGCGACGTGGTAGTGAGCATTCACTGTGGGTCTCGCGGCCTGGGCCACCAGATCGGCACCGAGTTCCTGCGGGAGATGGCGCTGGCGGCCCGCCAGCACGGGATCGAACTGCCAGACCGGGAACTCGCCTGCGCCCCGCTGGAGTCTGACATCGGCCGGGCCTATCTCGGCGCCATGCGGGCCGGGATCAACTGCGCCCTGGCCAACCGGCAGATCCTCACCCACCTCACCCGGGAGGTGTTCGGGCGGCTGCTCCCGGAGGCCTCCATGGAGCTGCTCTACGACGTCTCCCACAACACCTGCAAGGAGGAGACCCACGAGGTCGGAGGGCGAAGGCGGCGCCTCTTCGTCCACCGCAAGGGGGCCACCCGCGCCTTCGGTCCCGGCCATCCGGAACTGCCCGCCGCGTTCCGGGGTTCCGGCCAGCCGGTCCTGATCGGCGGGAGCATGGGCACCGCCTCCTGGGTCCTGGCCGGGACCCGGGAGGGCGAGGGGCTGGCGCTGAGTTCGGCCTGCCACGGGGCCGGGCGGGCCATGAGCCGTCACCAGGCGCGCAAGCGCTGGCAGGGGCGCAGGCTGGTGGACGAACTGGCCGGCCGGGGCGTCCTCGTGCGCAGCCCCTCCATGCGCGGGGTGGCCGAGGAGGCACCGGGGGCCTACAAGGACGTCGACGCGGTGGTCGAGGCGACCCACCGGGCGGGACTGGCGCGCAAGGTGGCCAGACTGGAACCGATGATCTGCATCAAGGGCTGAAGCGGGAGGAGGGATGGAACCGATCAGGAAACTCGAGGACCGGACCGTGGCCCACATCCTCGCCCGTGAGCGCTGGCTCATGGGCGAATGCATGGCCGAGGTGGTGGCCCTGTACGTCGCCACCCGCGAAGGCGAGTGGCACGTCTTCGTCCCCGACCGGGAGCAGCGTCTCTGGAGGCTGGAGCCCTGCGACGAGGCGCGGGCCCGGGAGGAATATGGTGACGGGGACTGCCACTATCCGGTGGTCGATGTCGGCAGGCAGTATCACCTGGAAGGCAAGTACATCGTCGAGGTGGGCCAGCGCATGGTCGGCAGCCGCGGCGAGCTCCGCATCGCCTTCGCCAGCGGACACCTGCTCACCGCCCACTACAACTTCGACACCGACGAGGCCAGCCTCTACTGCAGCTACCGGCCGCCCTGATCGCAGGACAGGGGCGACCGCGGTTTTGTGACCTCCGTCACGGCCGTTTTCCGTTCTCCGCATCTCCGCCTCCGGCTTCGTGAAACCGTTCGCAAATCGGCGTCACGGGATTGGCGGATCACGCCCTCACCGGCTATTTCCATCATCGGGCAACCAGTGATGGAGAACAGAACCATGAGAACGATACTCCCCCTGCTGCTGATCGCGATGACCCGGCCGGTGATGGCGGAATGCACCCTCTCCGGCACCACCGCCCCGCCGACGCCACCCGCTCTTGAGCTCTCCTCCGGGGCCATCGGCTCATGGACCGGGGAACCGGTGGCGGCCGGCATGCAGGCACCCGTCCGGCGTCCGGCCGACCCCTTCCGGCCCGCTCCGGAAACGGGAAGGCGGCTGGTCGCTTCATTCCATGACGGGGTCCGTTTCCGCCCTTCTCCCGGCCTCCTGGAGAAGCTCATGGCAGACCGCTCCCTGCACATCGAGAGCGGCCTGCCCCAGGTCGACTATGTCGTCAGCTACGGCGAGCTGCCGGGCCTGCGGGAACCGGCGGCGACGGGCCGTCACCGGGAGAAGGCCAGGGCGCTGCTGTTCAGCCTGATGGCCATGGGCTTTTAGGCGTGGAAGATACGGACGGGGCGGTCAGGGCCGCCGCGGCGGCACGTAGGGGAACCTCCCCAGCCGGTGCCGGACCCACCACGCCCCCGTCCGTGCCCGCTCGGCGGGCGTGGTGAAGCGGTAGTCCCAGGCCGTCACCCGCAGGAAGCGGGGAGGACGGTCGGGGAAGGGGTTGTGCTCCAGCAGGCCGAGGACCGGCTGCGAGCCGGTGCGCAGGCGGGCCAGGAAGCGGTTGAACCAGTACTGCTGGCGCGGGTCCTGGGTCGGCACGAACCACATCAGCCAGTCCAGGCGCGGGTGATGGGGCACCACGAAGGCGGGCCGGCGCATCGGGTCCCCCGGCTTGTAGCGGAACTCGTAGGGCTGCCAGTTCCTGCCGTCGCTGGACCCCTCAATCACCAGCTCCTGGCGCGTGGTCTGCATGGTCGGGAAGATGTGATAGATGTTGCCCAGCCCCCAGCTCTGGGCGACGAGGATGGTCCGCGCCAGCGGGCGGGGCGGCTCCGGCCCGCCGACGAAGGTGACATAGGCAGAGATACTGACCACCACGATCAGCAACCCGGAGAGGGAGAGCAGCAGGCCGTGCAGGGGGCCGGAGGCGACCGGGACCGGCCTTGCGGGGAGCCAGCGCAACCAGCGCCGCAGGAACCGGTCGTCCAGCAGCAGCAGGCACAGCACGATCACCAGCAGGTTGACGAAGGCGTGGTTGCTGGTGGCCAGGATCAGCAGCTGCATGAAGATGGTGATGAGCGCCGCGGTGATGCGCCAGGGCCTGGGCAGGAAGATCAGGAAGGGCACGACCAGCTCGGTGAAGAGGGTGAAGCCGGTGCCGAAGGAATGCAGCCAGTGCGGCAGGTGATGGGCGTACCAGGAGCCGAGGTGCGGCAGCGGCTGGGTCTCGAAATAGTGGTCCAGGACCGAGAGGTCGCGCCAGGACGGGTCACCCGAGGCCAGCTTGGCCACTCCCGACATGAAGCGGAAGCGGAACAGCAGCCACTCGAACAGCAGCAGAAGCAGCCTGCTGGCGCCGAAGGTGAGGAAGATGGCCAGAAAGCCCGCCTCCAGCAGCAGGGTGTCCCACTGGAAGCTGAGGAAGATCTGCCCGGCGTGGAACAGCGACAGGTAGAGCGCGAAGCAGAGCACGGCGGCCGCGCGTTCGAAGCGGCCAAGCAGCCATGCCAGCGAGCAGAGAGCACCCGCGATGGCGGTCGCGGTCAGGACCGTGCCAGAGGCATCGATCCAGAACACCCCTGGCAGAAGCAACAGTGCCTTCCACCCCTCCTGCCGCCAGGCGCCCTCCAGCAGCTCACCGTATGGAAGGATCCCCTCGGGTCCGACCAGGCCGTCGATCTGGACCGCGAGAGAGGCGAAGGCACAGAGATAGATCAGGGCCAGCAGGCGCAGGAATATCCGGCAGGTTCCCGCACGGTCGTCGGGTGCGGCCAGGAGCCAACCGGTCATCGCGACAGGGACACCCGGCCCTCAGCCAATCCCTCCCGCGGACAGAGCAACTCCCTGTATCGGGGGTAGGGATTCAGGCTCGCATAGGGCGGGGCCCAGCCCCGCGCCCCCTCCTTCCAGGCCCGAAGCGGCAGGACGAAGGGGAGGTGTCCGTTGGGCCGGAACCATGAATCCACGCTCCACTCCGCTCCGGTCTGCTCGTCGACCACCATCGCGGTCCAGTGTACCTGGTTGAAATCCAGCGGGTCGCGCACCCGCGGCTCTCCCACCCTCCAGCCGGGCAGTTTCCCCAGGTCCTTCAGGATGCTCAGGTAGGTAGTGGTATTGGTCGCGTTGTCGACACAGTCGGTATGGCCGTCGAGGGCGATGTCCCGGTCGTTGACCTCGCGGTCGTTGGCGAGCAGGGGCTCATGGAGCCCGGCCAGTCGCTCCATCTGCCAGACGGCGATGCGCAGGCGTTGCAGGCGTGAGCGGAGATCGGGGGAAGGACAAAGCTCGAGCAGGCTGGTGACCTGCGCCACCTCGTCTGCCGTGAAGCGTAGCCACTCGGTCCGCCGACAGGAGGAATTGAAGCAGATCCGCAGGGAGACGGAGCCGTCCTCTCCGATGCTGTAGGCCGGGGCGGCCGGGGCGCCGAGCGGCCCCTTCAGGGGTTCCTCCGAGGCTGCGGGGAGGGCGAAAAAAAGCGCCAGCAGCATGGCTGCTGACGCTCCTTTCAGGCCGGACCACTGCCGGCTACGGCAGGTCGTCTTGCGGATTTCAGTCCTTGACCCGGACAATCTCGACACGGCGGTTCAGGGCCATCGCCTCCGGGCTGCGCTCTTCGGCATAGAGCATGTCCTCGCCGAAGTACTGTACCTCCAGCTGGGAGGGAGAGACCCCCCTGGACACCAGGTAGTCGTACACCGCCTGGGCCCTTGCCTGGGAGAGCTTCATGTTGTGCTCGTCGGTATCCCGGCTGTCGGTATGGCCGGCCACGACCCAGCGGGTGTCCGGATGGCTCCTGATGGCCTCGGCCGCCTCGTCCAGGATGGCGATGGATTCGGGTTTGAGCTCCGCGCTGTCGGTGTCGAAATGGACCCCCTGGAGGACGAAGCTGTCCGGCGGCAGCTGGCTGGACAGTACGGGGAAGTCATAGGTCTGCGGCTCCGGCATCGCCACGGGTTCTTCGGCCGGAGGCGGCGGCTGGTTCTTGGTGGCGCTGCTGCAGCCTGCCAGCAGCAGGATCAGCAGTGAGGCAAATGCGATCCCCTTGGTGTTTCTTTTCATGGCTGTTTCTCCTTGAGATGCCTTGTTGATTGTCGCTGCGCCCTTGCGCGTGCGAGGTCCCCGCACCATTCTGACGAGGCAGGATTATAACATATCCGCATCTCCACAGGAGGTGGGAAAGACCGGGGTTCCGGCACGATGCGCGCAGCTCCCCCCGCAGCGGTGAGTTATGGTTGCCCGTCCGGGCCTGCCAGAACGACGCGGCTGGCGTCAGCAGGCGGGGCTGACGGCGTGTCGCCCATGGCATTCAAGTCTTCATGCGTACCGGTCGATAACTTCCTTGCCATGAGGGAGCCGGAGTCACGTCAGCGATCCCCGTTTTTCAGCCAGCGGGGCGGGCAGAGTGAAATGGTGGACGAGAACCGTCCGCCGGGGGATGCCTTCGAAGCCGACATCGGCCGCGAGAGGCTTCGCCATCTCCTGGAAAGCGGCCTGCGCGCCATCCCCTTCAATGTGATCAACGCCCTGATCATCACCGCGGCCTTCTGGCATCTGGCTCCCCGAACGACGCTCGCCGCCTGGCTCGGGGCGATGGTCCTGTGCACCGTGGTCAGGATCGCCCGGATCCGCATCGCCCGTGGGCGCGGACAGACGTCTTCAAGCACCATTGCGGAGATACGCGGTTACCTGCTGCTCGCGGCCCTCAACGCCGGTATCTGGAGCGCGGGTTACCTCGTCCTGGCCGCCGACGCGCCCGCGGGATATCGCCTCTTCTACCTCCTCATGCTCGGCGGCCTCACCGCCGGAGCCTTCTCCTCGATGCTCGTCCATACCCCGTCTTTCCTACTCTACATGGGAGTCCTGCTGCTGCCTCCGACCCTCTCCCTGCTGGTCGAGGAGGCTCCCCTGTCCCACTACACCGCCCTGGTGATGCTGCTCTTCATGGCCATGATGGCGCTCACCCACCACAGCGCCTCGGCCAGGCTGATCGACGGGATGCGCCTGCGCCTGGAGAAGGAGAGGCTGGCCAGGCAGCTCGAGGAGGCCAACCGGACCCTTGCCGAGGCCCGCGACCAGCTGCAGACCCTGGCCGACACCGATGAGCTCACCGGCCTGCCCAACCGCCGCCGCTTCGTTCGCCTGCTGGCGATCGAATGGCAACGGGCCCAGCGGAGGCAGCACGCCCTCGGCTGTCTGATGATCGACATCGATCACTTCAAGGGCTACAACGATCGCTACGGTCATCCGGCCGGCGACGAATGCCTGCGCCAGGTCGCCCGCATCCTGCGCCGGGGTCTCTACCGGCCGGGAGACCTGATCGCCCGCTACGGCGGGGAGGAATTCGTCGCCCTGCTCCCGGAGACGCCGGCAGGCGGGGCCCGCGAGGTGGCCGAACGGCTGCGCAGGGCGGTCGAACAGGCGGCGATCCCGCATCTGGGCAGCCCCGCCGGAGTGGTGACCCTGAGCATCGGGGTGGCGGCGGCCCTGCCGCAGCCAGGCTCCCCCGCAGAGGCCCTGGTGGCCTCCGCCGACGAGGCCCTCTACCGGGCCAAGGATTCGGGCCGCAACCGGGTCTGCGGGACGGAGGAGAGCGCGCCCTGAGCTCACCACCCGCGGCTCCGTCTTCCGGGACCGGCCCTCACGCAGCAACCGGCCGACCGGACCAGTTGTCACGCCGGTCACCGGCTCGTACCATAGCCCGCCTTCCGGACAGAGGAGAGGCAGATGGGCAATCCGGTCATCGACGGCTGGTTCCTCGAGCGCGACCGCGGCTACGGACTGGCGCTGGAGGTGAAGGAACACCTGCACGGCGAGCAGTCGCCCTGGCAGAAGATCGACGTCTATGCGACCGCGAGCTTCGGCAATCTCCTGACCCTGGACGACATCGTCATGCTCACCAGCCGGGACAACTTCCTCTACCACGAGATGATGAGCCACCCGGCCCTGTTCACCCATGCGGCACCGGAGGTGGCCGTGGTGGTCGGTGGTGGCGACTGCGGCACCCTGCGCGAGGTGCTGCGCCATCCGACCATCCGCCGGGCGGTACAGGTGGAGCTGGACGAGCGGGTGACCCGGGTCTGCGAGCAGTACTTCCCCGAACTCACCGAGGCCAACGGCGACCCGCGCGCCGAACTCCTGTTCGAGGATGCCATCGCCTGGATGGCCCGCTGCGAGCCGGAAACCGCCGACGTGGTGATCCTGGATACCACCGACCCGGTGGGCCAGGCCAGGCGGCTGTTCGGCGAACCCTTCTACCGGGACGTCCACCGGGCCCTGGGCGAGGGCGGAATCATGGTGGCACAGAGCGAATCGGCCCTGCTCGACGTGGCGCTGCTGGAGGAGCTGCATCGCAACATGAAGGCGGCCGGCTTCACCGACGTGAGGACCATCCAATTTCCCCAGCCCACCTATCCCACCGGCTGGTGGACCGCGACCCTGGCGCGCAAGGGTGCCCGGATCGAGGGCTTCCGCGAGGAGGCGGTCCGCAACCGGCCTTTCAGGACCCGCTACTACAACCAGGAGACCCACCGCGCCGCCTTCGCCCTGCCGGAATTCCTCCGCGAGGCGCTGGGAGCCTGATCCGGTTTTATTCTCACCACGGAGGCACGGAGGTCACGGAGAGCTTCTACCGCAAAGTCCCCATGCACAGAGGGTCCTCAGGCCTGGGTGCAACGATCCGCGTATTGTGCCAGACCATTCAGGATTGAACTGTCACCATCGTGGTTTCAGAAACCGCGACGAGTCAAACGCTCCGTTCTGCCGGCCGATGGCTCAAGGCATCGAGCCTCCTCTCATGAATATATCCTGTTGAATCTTCGATATTCTCCGTGAGCTCCGTGTCTCCGTGGTGAGGGTTTCTCCAGGTCTTTGTGGTGAGTGAAACCGGAATATCGCACTGTAGCCATGGGGCATTTACAATGACCGCCATGGAGCATACCGATTCCTATGAAGTCATCGTGGTGGGCGGCGGGCACGCCGGCTGCGAGGCGGCCATGGTGGCTGCCCGCATGGGTGCGCGCACGCTGCTGCTGACCGACAACCTGGATACCATCGGGGCGATGTCCTGCAATCCCGCCATCGGCGGGATCGGCAAGGGCCACCTGGTGCGGGAGATCGATGCCCTCGGCGGGATGATGGGCCGCGCCGCCGACGCCTGCGGGATCCAGTTCCGCACCCTCAACGCCAGCAAGGGGCCGGCGGTCCGCGCGACCCGCGCCCAGATCGACCGCTCGCTCTATCGCCAGGCGGTCCGCAGCGCCCTCGACGCGCAGCCGGGCCTGAGCCTGTTCCAGCAGTCGGTCGACGACCTGATCGTGGAGGGGGAGCGGGTCACCGGGGTGGTTACCCGGGCCGGACTGAAGTTCCGCGCCCGCGCCGTGGTTCTCACCGTGGGCACCTTCCTCGGCGGGGTGATTCACATCGGCGAGGTCAATTACGCCGGCGGACGAGCGGGTGACCGGCCCGCGAACCGGCTCGCGGCCCGCCTGCGCGAGCTGCCCTTCGAGGTGGGCCGGCTCAAGACCGGAACCCCGCCGCGGATCGACGGGCGCACCATCGACTATTCGAAGCTGGAGGTGCAGCAGGGGGACCGGCCACCGCCGCGCTTCTCCTTCGCCGGCGAGCCGCCACGGCGCCCACGGCAGGTGCCCTGCCACATCACCTGGACCTGCGCCCGCACCCACGAGATCATCCGCGCCGCCCTCGACCGCTCGCCCGTCTACAGCGGGGCCATCGACGGGACCGGCCCCCGCTACTGCCCCTCGGTGGAGGACAAGGTGGTGCGCTTCGCCGATCGGGAGCGGCACCAGGTCTTCGTCGAGCCGGAGGGACTCCAGACCCGTGAGGTCTATCCCAACGGGATCTCGACCAGTCTGCCGTTCGAGGTCCAGGTGGAACTGGTGCGCACCCTCCCCGGCTTCGGGCGGGCCCACCTGACCCGGCCCGGCTATGCAATCGAATACGATTTCTTCGACCCCCGGGGACTGAATGCCACCCTGGAGACGCGCCCTCTGGCCGGGCTCTTCTTCGCCGGACAGATCAATGGCACCACCGGCTATGAGGAGGCGGCCGCCCAGGGCCTGCTGGCGGGGGTCAACGCCGTCCTCGCCGTGCGCGGCGAGGCGCCCTGGACCCCGCGGCGCGACGAGGCCTACCTGGGGGTGCTGGTGGATGACCTGGTCACGCGCGGCACCCGCGAACCCTACCGCATGTTCACCAGCCGCGCCGAGTATCGCCTGCAGCTGCGCGAGGACAACGCCGACCTGCGCCTCACGCCTAAGGCCCGGGAGCTGGGCCTGATCGACGAGGCCCGCTGGGAGGCCTTCGAGCGCAAGCGGGAGGCGATAGCACGTGAAGGCGAGCGGCTGCGGGATACGTGGGTCCGGCCCGCGGACCTGCCCGAGGCAGTGCAGCTCGAGGTGCTGGGCGGGCCGCTGGCCCGGGAACAGCGCCTCTCGGAGCTGCTGGCCCGTCCCGGCGTGGCGTACGAGGCCCTGATGCGCCTGCCCGGCGCCGGGCCCGGAGTGACGGACCCGGAGGTCGCAGAGCAGGTGGCGATCCAGGCCCGCTACGCCGGCTACATCGAGCGCCAGCGGGCCGAAATCGAACGCAACCGCCGCCATGAAGAGACCCCGCTGCCCCCCGATCTCGACTATCGCAGGGTGCGCGGACTCTCGGCCGAGGTGGTGCAGAAGCTGAGCGAATACCGTCCAGCGACCCTCGGCCAGGCGGCCCGCATCAGCGGCATCACGCCGGCCGCCATCTCCCTCCTGCTGGTCCACCTCCGGCGCCGGGGCCATGCGGCATGATTCCTCTCACCACAGAGACACGGAGGTCACGGAGAGGACGGTTTGCTCGTGGCGCCCGGCAAGAGATGTCTCCCGAGCCCGGGCGAAATGCCTCCGTCCGCGTTGTTTTATCAAGCCGGTGGCCGGTATATTCGGCCGCAGGGATGGTGACTGGCGCCGGGCTCGTTTTGAATTCGCACTTGAGATCTCTGTGACCTCCGTGTCTCTGTGGTGAGAAACGATCCTGCCGATCTGCTGGCCGGGGCCGTCGCGGCGGAGGGGCTGGCGGTTCCACCGGAGCGGCAGCGGCTGTTGCTGGACTATCTGGCGCTGCTGCGGCGCTGGAACCGGGCCTACAACCTCACTGCCATCACCGATCCGGGGGAGATGGTCCGCCGCCACCTGCTCGAGAGCCTGCGGTTGCTGCCCCTGATCGAGGGGGGGCGAGTGCTGGACGTGGGCAGCGGCGCCGGGGTCCCCGGGATGGTGCTGGCCATCGCCGATCCGCAGCGTGCCTACACCCTGCTCGACGCCCGCGGCAAGCGCACCCGCTTCCTGACCCAGGTGAAGCTGGAGCTGGGACTGAAAAATGTCACCGTGGTGCGTGCCCGGGTCGAACGCTATCGCCCCGGGGCCCCCTTCGACACCCTTCTGGCCCGCGCCTTCGCCTCCCTGCCCGCGCTGCTGCGGCTGTGCCGGCCGCTGCTCCCGGCGGGGGGACTGCTGCTGGCCATGACAGGGCCCGGTGCCGCTACCGGGGCGGAGGGCTACCGGCTGGAGCGGGAGTTGCCCGACCCCGACGGCAGCGGCCGCCGGCTGCTGCTCCTGCGCCCCTTGCCGGCGCCCGGCGCCGCTGTGACATAATAGCCCTCTCTGCTCCGCTGACCATACGCGACCATGGCCCGAGTCCTCGCCGTGACCAACCAGAAGGGAGGGGTCGGCAAGACCACCACCTCCGTCAATCTCGCCGCCTCGCTGGCGGCGACGCGCCGGCGCGTGCTGCTGGTGGACCTGGACCCCCAGGGCAATGCCACCATGGGCAGTGGGGTGAACAAGAACTCCCTGGAAAAGAGCGCCTTCGACCTGCTGCTGGCGGAGACCCCCCTGCGGGAGGTGGCGCTGACCCTGGACGAGGTGGGCTACGACCTGGTGCCGTCCAACAGTGACCTGACCGGGGCCGAGGTCGGACTGCTGGAGGAGATCGGCCGCGAGCTGCGCCTGAAGGGCGCCCTGGCCCCGGTACGGGACGACTACGACTACATCATCATCGACTGCCCGCCGGCGCTGAACATGCTCACCGTCAACGCCCTGGTGGCGGCCGATTCGGTGGTGATCCCGACCCAGTGCGAGTACTACGCGCTGGAGGGGCTCACCGCCCTGCTGGAAACGATCGAGAAGATCCGGCGCTATCTCAATCCCGGGCTGCAAATCGAGGGCTTCCTGCGCACCATGTACGACCCGCGCAACAATCTGGCCAACCAGGTCTCGGCCCAGCTGCTCAAGCACTTCGGGGAGAAGGTCTACCAGACCATCATCCCGCGCAACGTCCGCCTGGCGGAGGCGCCCAGCCACGGCCTGCCGGCGCTGCTGTATGACAAGTCCTCACGCGGCGCCGTCGCCTACCTGGCGCTGGCCGGAGAGATGCTGCGGAAGGACGAGGGTGCCCGCCAGGGCGCCAATGCCTGATGAAGGGGGAGCGATGAGCAAGAAGAAACACGGCCTGGGCCGGGGACTCGACGCCCTGCTGGGAATGGGGGCGGGGACCCTGCTGGAGCCGGAAGAGGAGCCGCTGCTGAGGCAGCTCCCGGTGGAGATGATCCAGCAGGGGCGCTACCAGCCGCGCCACGACATCCGCTCCGAGACCCTGCAGGAGCTGGCCGATTCGATCCGCGCCCAGGGGGTCGTGCAGCCGATCGTGGTCCGTCCCCTGGAGAGCCAGGACGGATACGAGATCATCGCCGGCGAACGCCGCTGGCGGGCGGCCCAGATCGCGGGGCTCACCGAGGTCCCGGCCATCGTCAAGCAGGTCCCGGACCAGGCGGCGATGAGCATCGCCCTGATCGAGAACATCCAGCGGGAGGAGCTCAATCCGCTGGAAGAGGCCCTCGCCCTGCAGCGGCTGATCACGGAATTCGAGCTGACCCACCAGGAGGTGGCCGAGGCGGTCGGCCGTTCCCGCGCTGCGGTCAGCAATCTGCTGCGGCTGCTGGAGCTGACCGAGGAGGTCAAGCGGATGCTCGAGGTGGGCGATATCGAGATGGGTCACGCCCGGGCCCTCCTGCCCCTGGACGAGAGCCTCCAGGTGAAGGCCGCCCATCAGGTGATTGCCCGCGGTCTCTCGGTGCGCGAGACCGAGGCCCTGGTCCGGAGGTTTCAGCAGGAAGGCGCCCCGCCGGCGCCGGAGAAACCGGCACCTGACCCCGATACCCGCCGACTGGAGACAGACCTCGGCGAAAAGCTGGGGGCCCGGGTCCAGCTCCGGCACGGCGCCAGGGGCAAGGGGCGGCTGGTGATCCACTACAACAGCCTCGACGAGCTGGAGGGGATCCTCTCCCACATCCGCTGAACCGGACCCTTGACGCAGGGCCCGGGGGGACTATTCTTGATCTGGAGTTCGCCCGGCGGAGCCCGGGCGCAGGAGGCCGCCCGGGCGGGCGGTCGGGACAGGGAACGACAGGGAGGCCGCGTCAGATGCCCAGGATCATCCTATTCCTCTTCCACCTTCTGCTGGCGACCGCTGCCGGCGCCCAGACCACCCGGACTCTGCTCCGCTACGATTTCCAGGCGGAGATCGGTGGCAATCTGCTGTTCGAGAACGCCCCGGAACTCATTGAACCGGGACTTTCCGCCGGCGGCTGGCTGCTGCGGGACGGCAGCCTCGACTTCTCCGCCGGACCCGGCGGGAGTGCCACCGACCTGGCGATGCTGGCTCGGAGCTGGGGGGCCGGGGGCACGCCCGGCAACCGCTTCAGCCTGGAGCTGACGATCGCACCCGGCAGGTCCCTCCAGCTCGAAGGCTACAGCTTCTCGGAGCAGGCCTCGGGCAGCGGCCCTTCCGGCTGGTCCCTGGAGATCGACGGAACGCCGCTCGCCAGTGGTCCGACCGCCACAAGCTTCACCACCCGCGCAGGCGCCCTCTCCCTCGCCCCGTTGCAGGGGACGGTACTGGTGACGCTGGCCGCGCAAGGGGCCTCCTCCGACAGCGGCTCCTGGCGCATCGACGAGTTCACCCTCGATGGCAATCTGAGCACCGTGCCGCTGCCGGCCTCCCTGACCCTGCTGGCCTGCGCCCTGCCGCTGCTCGGCCGGCGCCGGCAGAGGTGAACGGCGGCATGCCGCTCACTGCCCCAGCAGCGCACGGCGCAGGAAGTCCGCTGCCTGCCGCCCGATCCCCGGCCGGCCGCTCTCCCTGGGGCCGGCCACATTGAGGAT
>RFJX01000296.1 GCA_003694425.1 Gammaproteobacteria bacterium | reverse complement strand
GTAATAAAGGCTGTCGGCAGTCGGCATTCGGCTGTCGGTCAGCATTCTTGGTCAGGCATAATCCCCGGGAGCCGATAGCCGAGAGCCTTTCCCTCTCCGAGACCTCCGTGCCTCCGTGGTGAGGCAGACCGGCCTGCCTGACCGGGTCGTGAATCCCGCTAGGGGGAGCGCCAGGCCAGGAAGCCGTGTACCTCGTAGTCGTCCTCGCTGTCGATCCGGCGGGAGACCAGGGGGAAGCCGGCCTGGACCTGGAGGGTGAGGTTCGCCACCACCGGCAGGCTGAACCCGATCCCGGCGCTGGTGAGGAAGTCGTCGGAGTCGATGCCGCCGGCGTTGCCCTTGAAGGGGAAGGCGGCGCCGTGGTCCAGGAAGACCATCCCGCGGCCATCGCGCCGCCACCGGCCGGGGAGCCCCGGCAGGTGGCGGAACAGCGGATAGCGCAGCTCGGCGCTGACCAGGTAGCCGGTGTCGCCGATCAGCAGCCCCTCGGGGTAGCCGCGCACCGTGGCGTTGCCGCCCACCTGCCACTGCTCCTGGACCGGCAGGTTGTCGCGGTCGCTCCACTGCCCTCCGGCCCGGAACACCCCGGTCAGGTCGTGACCGAACTCGAGCTGGGCGCTCAGGTGGCCCTCGTAGCGGAAGAACTCCTGCATCCCGCCCAGCAGCGGCCGGCCGACGTAGAAGGCCTGGCTGCTGATCAGCACCCCGCCGGGGAAGAACCAGTAGCCCAGGTTGTCCAGGTGGATCGTCTGTACCCGGGAGCGGCTGATCGGCACGCCGGAGAAATCGGTGTCGGACTGCTTCCAGTCGAAGCCCAGGCCGAGATCGGAGAACAGGTGCAGCCGGGTCGCCAGGGGATAGCGCAACTGCACGCTGGCAGTGATCGAATCGCCCCCCACATCGAGCGGTTTCAGGGGGCCGTCGATGACCCGGATGTCGGTGTAATCCAGCCTGAGTCCGGCCCGGAGGTCGCTGCTGCCCAGCGGCGAGAGGTAGTCGAGGTGCGCCTCCCGGGTCCCCTCGGCGAGGGTCAGGCCGATGGTGGCCGGGTCGCGGCGGCCGGTGAGCGAGGTGTCGGTGACCAGGAAGCCCGCGCGCAGGCGGCCGATGGTGGTGCGGCCGAAGTCGTCGACGAAGACCGTGCCCCGGTAGGGTGGCGGCTCCTCGGCGCTGAACACCAGGTCGGAGGTGGCGAAGGCCCGGCCCGGGGCCAGCCGGGTGCGCAGATCGAGGTCGTAGAGCCAGTTCAGCCGCAGCAGGTCCCGCTCCAGCCGGTTCAGGTCGATCAGGTCACCCGGCTGCAGGCCGATCCGGTCGCGCACGAAGTCGGGCCGGGTGTGCGCCAGCGGGGGCAGCTTCAGCTCGCCGATGGTAGGCTCGATGAGGCGGATCCGCACCCGCCCCTCCCGGACCCGCTGGGGCGGGACGTCGGCCCGGCCCAGGACCCCCTGTTGCCGGTAGAGCGCGCTGATCGCGGCCGCGGCCTGCTGCAGTTGCGCCAGGGTGACGGTGCGCCCCTCCAGCGGTGCGGTGATGGCCCGGATCGCCGCCGGGTCGAGCACCCGGGAGCGATCCACCTCGATCCGGGTGACCGGGATGCGGACCGCGGCGCCCCCCTCGACCGGGGCCTGCGGGATCTCCGGCAGCAGCCCCTTTTCCGCCCCACGCCTGCGCGACAGGGCCTCCTGCCGGCGCTGCTGCTCGAGCCGCTCGAGGGAACGGCGCTGGGCCGCGCCCGCGGAGGTGTCGACCGGGGCCGCCGGCCAGGCGACGGGCGGCAACGCCGATGCCAGCGCCAGGACAATGATGATGATCTTCGGGTTCACGCCCTCCCCTCCCGGTAGGCCTGCCGGTGTCGTCCCTCGGCCGGATTATTGTTGATAACGATTCCAGTTTCCAGGAAGAAGGTGGCCCCTTCCCCCTCCGTGAGGCCCTGCGTAGCAGATGCCGGGGCTGCGGGATCCCCTGCTGGTCACGGACCGGTGACCGGATAGAAACCGCTGGTGTCGATCAGGTCCCCGGCGTTGAGCAGGCCCAGCCGCGCCAGCGCCTGGCGCAGCCGCAGGCGCAGCGCGTCGAGCTGCTGGCTGTCGAGGGTGTTCAGCTTGCCGGCCAGGCGCTCGGCGGTGTTCTCGGTGCCGAAGCGGTTGACGAGGAACTCCGGCCGGTTGCGCAACGTCAGGGCATCGGTGAGCAGCCGCGGGGTGTCGCCGAGGTCGAGGTTGATGGCCTGGCCGTTGCGGCCGATCACCCAGGCGTCGTAGCCGCCGCCGTCGGTCCCGCCCACCAGCAACCGGTAGGGGCCGCTGAGGATCTGCGCCAGGCGCATGTGCAGCGAGTGCAGGGAGACCCCGCCGCCGGAGAGCACCCGCAGGAACAGGCTGTCGCCGGTGCCGCCGTCGTTGCCGCTCAGGTCGAGTCGCAAGGGGCCGCTGCCGGTGTGGGTGACCCCGCCGAGGTGAATGTTGTCCGCCCGCAGGGTCATGTTGGTGCCGATCCGCGCCTGGCCGATGGTCAGGGTGCCGCCCTCGCCGGTCACCGTCAGGTCGAGGGAGTCGGTATCGACCTGGTCCAGCACCAGCCCGCCGCCGTTGAAGACCATGCGGAGGGGTCCGCCGGTGGCGATCCGCGGCAGGCGGGTGGTGCCGTTGGGCACGAAGATGTCCAGCGGCCCGCTGACGGTCTCGGCGCGGGCGAGATCCAGGTCGCCGAAGCGCTCCTCCAGGTGGATGCCGGTCTGGGCCAGCAGATCGGTGCGGCCGCTGTTGCCGGGACCGGCCGTGAGGTCGCCGCCGGAATCGATCACCAGGCGATCCCCGGCTTTGCCGATGCTGCCGGCGATGGTCTGAAGGCGCACATTGAAGCCCTTCACGTTGACCCCCCCGGCGGGATCGGCGCCGAGCAGGTCGAACAGCGCGCCCAGCTCGACGTCGCCGTCGGCCGCCACCCGTCCGACCCGCAGCTCGTTGAGCCCCTGCAACCGGATGTCGCCGTCGGCCGTGGCGTCGACCCGGGCGCCGCCCAGGTCGAGGTGGATCGCGTTGGCCGGCGCCAGGTCGGTGATGGAGCCGGCTGCGGACAGCGCCACGCCGGCATGGGAGCTGAGATCGCGCACCCGGATCGAACCGCCGGTGGAGGTCAGCCGCACCTTCCCGGCCAGGTAGTCGAGCGATCGGGTCGCGGCCAGATCGCCCACGGTGTCGACCTCGAGCAGGCCTTCGGCCGGGCCGCCACGGACCACCTGGATGGCGCCGTACTCGCCGCTGGTGACTTCGTTGTCGGCGTTGAAGCGCACCGCTCCGCCGCCAGGGGCGATCGCAACGCCGTCCAGGGTGAGCGGCAGTGGGAAGTCGTTGCGGATGCGCGCCCGGGTCCCGCCCTGCAGCACCCGGATGGTGCCCGCGCCGTCCAGCCGGTCGCCGTCGATCGCCACCCCGCCGCCGGGCAGGAACAGGGTCTCCAGCCGGATCACCCCGTCGCTGAGGAAGGTGTCCGGGTTCTGCCACAGGTCGAAGAAGGGCGTGACCGTGGCCTTGCCGGCCGCGTCGATGGCGAAATCGAACTGCTCCAGGCCGCTGGTGAGGGTGCCGTTCAGGCGCCACCCGGTCCCCGGCCGGCCATCCAGGGTGACCCGGCCGCCGGAGAGGATGTCGTCGATGTCGAACAGCAGGTCCGCGCCCTGCGTGGCGGTGGGGGCCTGTCTCGGGCCGGCGTGCACGGAGATGTCGCCGAGGCTGCCCAGCCCGCTCAGGCGCAGGCGGTCCAGCGTCGTCCCCGCCGGCAGGGCGCCAGAGAACTGCGGCCCCTCCACGTCGATGTGGATGCCGCGCAGGGAGCTGGCGGCGAGGGTGGCCTCCGGCGCGCCCAGGAGACGCATGAGCTGCAGCGGCAGGGGCCGGACCGGGTTGCCGATCGAGCCGTGCGGGGCCTCGAGAAGGATGCTGTGGGCCACCAGGGGCGCCCCGCTGCCGGAGGGGTCGTCGAGGATCCCGCCGCGGTCGTTGGTGACCTGCAGCACGGTGTCGGGGGCGCCGGAGAGGCCGGCGCGGAACAGGACGTCACCGGCGCCGTGGTTGAGGATCGACGCCCGGCTCCCAGCGTCGACCGGGTGGATGGGGGGGCCGGCCTGCGGACCGTTGATGTCCTCGAAGCGGAGCCCGGCGATGGAACCCTGCGAGAAATTGAGGTCGATGGCGTCGAGCAGGAGGTTGAAGCCGGAGTCGTTCGTGATGTCGAGGTCACGCACCCGCGTCGCGGTCCGCAGCGAGCCCGTGCTCAGGAACACGCCCTGCGGGGCCAGCACCTGGATCCTGCCGAGCGAGCCGGCGTTGACCGGCGCCACCTGCAGGGTGCCGCCGGCCAGCGTCACCGGGATGTTGGACAGGGGATCGGCGCTACCGTCGGCCAGCACGTGCAGCCGCCGCAGGCGCTGCCCGGCGAGTTCGAGGTCGCCGCTGAGGACGATGGCGTCATCCGGCAGGTCGTCGCTGCCCAGCGCCACCCCCTTGCCGGCCACCAGGACGCTGTTCTTGAGCATGCGGGCGTCCCGGATCACCGGCAGCACGGTGCCGGTGGTGATCCCGATGTCCCGGCTCGAGAGCAGCGAATTGCGGGCCGCGTCGCTCTGCTGCACCACGACCGCGCGGCCGAACAGGGTCCCCTCCGCGCCGGCGTCGGCGTTGCCGATGAAGTTCGAGCCGACCCGGGCGGTCCCCCGGGCCAGCAGCGGGGTGCCGGACGCCTGCCCGGTGGCGGCGTCGACCGTGCGGTTGTCGGCGTCGATCTGCAGGCGGTCGAGGCCGGTGAGCACGCTGCCATAGCCGAGGGCGATGCGGGCGAGCATGGGGTCGCCGCTGGTCCCGGCACGCACGCCGGCGGTGCTGGTGGCGTAGGCGCCGGCGACGTCGGCGAAGGTATCGGCATTGGTGATCACCGATGCCCCAAGCTGGTTGCGGGCCTCTAGCGAGACGGTGGCGGCGGTGAGGCGCGCGCCGTCGCCTATCAGGACCTGGGCATGCGGGTCGATGTTGGCGACATCGCTGGCCAGGGCGCTGACCGCGGTCACGCCCCGGACCACCATGTCCGATTGCAGCCGGGTGAGGAG
>RFJX01000295.1 GCA_003694425.1 Gammaproteobacteria bacterium | reverse complement strand
TCCCCTGGGATGCGGGAGGCCGGATCACGCTGCGCATCCCGAAGCGCCAGTCGGCCAGAAACTCACCCGCCTTGACCTGCCAGGGGGGGGCCGGACGGTCGCCGGCGGAGAAGTCGTCGTGGAGCACGGGCGTGCGCCATGGATAGTCGTAGCGCCGCACCAGCTCGCGCAGGTCGCGCAGGAACCAGGGATCGGCCAGCCGGTTGCGCTCGGCCCGCTCGATCTGCCGGTTGAGTTCGTCGATCAGCGAGCGCAGGCTGGCGTCGTCCCCGGCCTGGCCGGCAACGGGGCAGAGCGTCCACAGAAGGAGGGCGAACAGGACTCGTCGCATGGGTGTCTCCTGGCGAAGCGGTACCTTGCGGAGAGTGTAACACCAGGTGGAGGTCCTGGAGGGTGCCCTCGCGGGCTGCCGGCTTCGGCGGCTGGGAGTGCCCTTCGGGGAGACGGGGGAAGCAAAAGAAGAAGGCGGCCTCGCGGCCGCCTTCGGCGTTTGGCTGGGGCGGTAGGGATCGAACCTACAACCTACGGAGTCAGAGTCCGTCGCTCTGCCAATTGAGCTACGCCCCACGTGTACCGGCAGGGACAATGACCCCCGCCGGCCGGAACAGCGGCCTCAGCGCTTGGAGTACTGCGGGGCCTTGCGGGCCTTGTGCAGTCCGACCTTCTTGCGCTCGACCTCGCGCGAATCGCGGGTGACGAAGCCGGCCTTGCGCAGCGGTGGCCGCAGGGCCTCGTCCCAGGCGATCAAGGCGCGGGTGATGCCGTGGCGGATGGCGCCGGCCTGGCCGGAGATGCCGCCCCCGCTGACATTGACCAGGATGTCGAAGTTGTCGGTCATGTCGACCGTCTCCAGCGGCTGGCGCACGATCATGCGCGCGGTCTCACGGCCGAAATACTCGTCCAGCGGACGCTTGTTGACGATGATCCGGCCGCTGCCCCGGACCAGCCGCACCCGGGCGGTGGAGGACTTGCGGCGGCCGATGCTCTGAATGCTCTGTTCGCTCATGGTCAGATTTCCAGTTTCTGCGGCTGCTGGGCGGTGTGGCGATGTTCGGCGCCGGGGTAGATCCGGAGCTTGCGCAGCATGGCGCGGCCCAGGGGTCCCTTCGGCAGCATGCCCTTGACCGCGGTGCGGATCACCCGCTCGGGGTCCTTCGCGATCAGCTTGTCGAAGGTGATCGACTTGAGGCCGCCGGGATAGCCGCTGTGACGGTGATAGGTCTTGTCGCTGAACTTCCTTCCGGTCACCGAGACCTTGGCGGCGTTGACCACCACGATGTAGTCGCCGGTGTCCATGTGCGGGGTGTACTCGGGCTTGTGCTTGCCGCGCAGCCGCCGTGCGATCTCGCTGGCCAGCCGACCGAGCACCTTGCCCTCGGCATCGATTTCGTACCAGTCACGCTTGATCGTGGCCGGTGTGGCTGTGAAGGTCTTCATGTGCGCTCCACGCTCGGGATATTTGGTCCGGAAAAGGCGTGGAATGGTACGAACTCCCCCCTGCCCTGTCAACCGGGATCTCCGTTCGCCTGTCCTGCGGGGTATAATCCCGCTCCCTTTGCAACCATCAGGCCCACCGGGAGGAGATACCATGATAAAGGATCAGCCCATCCAGCAGTTTCTCGACGAACTGGCCAGCAAGGCCCCGACCCCCGGCGGCGGCGGCGCCGCGGCGATCATGGGCGCCATGGGCGCGGCCCTGGTCAGCATGGTCTGCAACCTGACCATCGGCAAGGAGAAGTATGCCGCGGTGGAGGAGGAGATGAAGCAGACCCTGGAGCAGGCCGAGGCCCTGCGCGAGACCCTGACCGACATGATCCGCCAGGACGTGGAGGTGTTCGACCAGGTCATGGGCGCCTACGGGATGCCGAAGGAAACCGACGAGCAGAAGGCCGCCCGCAGCGAGGCGATCCAGCAGGCCCTGAAGGCAGCCACCGACGTGCCGCTGGCCTGCGCCCGCGCCTGCGCCGAGGTGATCGACCTGTCCCGGGTGGTGGCCGACAAGGGCAACCTCAACGTCATCTCCGACGCCGGTGTGGCGGTGCTGGCGGCCCACGCCGCCCTGCGCAGCGCCGCCCTGAACGTCTACATCAACGCCGGCAGCATCAAGGACCGGGAGTTCGCCGACTCCCGCGTGGCCGAGCTGGAAAAGCTCCTGGCCGACGCCGGCACCAAAACCGAGTCCATCTACGAGACGGTCAAGGGCAAGCTCTGAGTTCCTGCACTCTCCACGGAGGCACGGAGGATCGGTGGCTGTCAGCTATCGGCCTTCGGCAATCGGCAGCAGAATATGTGGGCGGGTAGTGGTTCATTCACTGCAGTACAGCCTGAATCCGACAGCCGACGGCATATTCCACTCCGTGACCTCCGTGTCTCCGTGGTGAGTACCTACCGCTCCAGCACGAAGCGCATGGAGAGGTCGATGGCGCGCAGGTGCTTGGTCAGGGCGCCGACCGAGATGTAGTCCACGCCGGTCTCGGCGATGGCGCGCAGTCCCTCCAGCCCCACCCCGCCGCTTGCCTCCAGCCTCGCCCGGCCGGCGGTGCGCCGCACCGCCTCGCGCAGCATCTCCAGATCGAAGTTGTCCAGCAGCAGGATGTCGGCGCCGGCGGCCAGCGCCTGTTCCAGCTCCTCCAGGTTCTCCACCTCCGCCTCCACCTCGACGCCGGGGTGGCGCTGCCGGGCCGCCGCCACCGCCGCGGCGATGGAGCCGCAGGCGAGGATGTGGTTCTCCTTGATCAGGATGCCGTCATGGAGCCCCATGCGGTGGTTGCGGCCGCCACCGATCCGGACCGCATATTTCTGCGCCTGGCGCAGCCCGGGCAGGGTCTTGCGGGTGTCCAGCAGGCGCACCCCGGTGCCGGTCAGCGCAAGGACATGGCGGTGGACGGCAGTGGCGGTGCCGGAGAGGGTCTGGAGGAAATTCAGCGCCGTGCGCTCCCCGGTCAGCAGCGGGCGGGCCGGACCGCCGAGCAGGCACAGGGTCTGTCCGGGCTCCACCTCCTCGCCCTCGGCGGCATGCCACTCGATGTCGATGCCTTCGTCGAGCTGACGGAACACCTCCTCGAACCAGGGGCCGCCGCAGAGGATGGCGCTCTCGCGGGTGACCACGGTGGCGCTGGCCCGGCACTCCTCCGGGATCAGGTCGGCGGTGAGGTCACCGCTGCCCACGTCCTCGGCCAGGGCCCGGGCCACCGTCTCCTGCAGGTCTTCGGGCAGTCTTGAGTTCATCGGGTGCGCACCTGTGGGCGGGAGAAGTATTCGTCGCGCAGCCGCCTCACCAGGCCCGCCAGCAGCCAGAGCCCGATCAGGTTGGGCAGGGCCATCAGGAGATTGGTGATGTCGGCCAGATTCCAGACCAGCTCCAGTGGTACCGCTGCCCCCACCACGATGAGGCAGGTATAGACGAAGCGGTAGGGCATCACCGCGTTGCGCCCCAGCAGGAAGCGGGCCGAGCGGTCGCCATAGTAGGACCAGGCGATGATGGTGGAGAAGGCGAACAGGGCCAGGCCGAAGCCCACCACCCAGGCGCCCGCCTGCCCCAGGTCCCGTTCGAAGGCGTAGGCGGTCAGGGCGGCCCCGGTGAGCCCCTCGGGGTGGCTGTCATAGGCGCCCGTGAGCAGGATCACCAGCCCGGTCAGGGTGCAGATCACCAGGGTGTCGATGAAGGGTTCCATCATCGCCACCAGCCCCTCGCGCACCGGCTCGTTGGTGCGGGCGGCGGCATGCGCCATGGGTGAGGAGCCGAGTCCCGCCTCGTTGGAGAACAGCCCCCGGGCCACCCCCCAGCGG
>RFJX01000294.1 GCA_003694425.1 Gammaproteobacteria bacterium | reverse complement strand
CGGAACAGGGCGTTGTCGTCGAAGGTCATCTTGCAGTCCAGGGCGAACAGCCGCTCGTCCTTGGTGATGACCAGCGGGTTGATCTCGACCATGGTGCCGTCCAGATCTCGCATCGCGCGATAGCAGCCCATGATGGCGGAGACCGTCTGGCTGACCAGCTTCGTGGGGATGTTCAGGCCGAAGGCGATCTCGCGGGCCTGGAACTCCTGCAGGCCGACCGCAGGCTCCACCGCCACCCGGATGATCGACTCCGGCTTCTCCCTGGCGATCTCCTCGATCTCCATGCCGCCCTCGGCGGAGGCGACCACCGCAACCCGTTCGTGAGCCCGGTCGAGGACGAAGGCGAGATAGATCTCGCGGCCGATGTCACAACCCCCTTCGATGTAGAGGCGGTGTACCACCTTGCCCTGGGGACCGGTCTGGTGGGTGACCAGGCGCTTGCCCAGCAGCTCGTCGGCCGCCTCCCAGATCTCGTCCTCGCTGCGGCAGACCTTGATGCCGCCCGCCTTGCCGCGGGCGCCGGAATGGATCTGCGCCTTGACCACCCAGACGTCCCCGCCAATCTCCTTGGCGCGGTAGACCGCCTGCTCCGGGCTGTAGGCCAGCCCACCGGGGAGGGTCGGCACCCCGAACCCCCTGAGGATCTCTTTGCCTTGGTATTCGTGGATTTCCACTTCGCTTACCTCCTGCTTAACGCCAGGTTATTTCGATTTGGCCGCAATCGCCTCGGCCTGGGCGATGACGTTGCGTGCCATGCGCTCGGAGGCGATGTCGATCATCTTGCCGTCCAGGGAGGCCGCACCCCGGCCCGCCTTGCGTGCCTCCTCGAGGGCCTCCAGGATCCGACGTGCCCGGGTGACCTCCGCCTCGGGCGGCGACATCACCTCGTTGGCCAGCGGGATCTGCGAGGGATGGATGGCCCACTTGCCCTCGTAGCCCAGGGCGGCCACCCGCTTGGCGGCCTCGACGTAGCCGTCCGGGTCGTTGAAATCACCGAAGGGGCCGTCGATGGCCCGCAGGCCATAGGCCCGGCAGGCGGTGCACATGTTCACCAGGGCGGCGTGCCACTGGTCGTTGATGGCGCCGGCGCAGGCGTAATCCGGGTTCAACCCGCCGATGTTGGTGGTCCTGGCCCGCATGCTGGCGGCGTAGTCGGCGACCCCGAAGTGCAGGGCCTCCAGCCGCGGGCTGGCCTGGGCGATCTCCATCACGTTGGCGCCGCCGAGGGCGGTCTCGATCAGGCACTCCAGGCCGATCCTGTGGTCACCGAAGCCCATGGCGTCCTCGATCTGGGTCACCAGCATGTCCACCGCATAGACGTCGGCGGCAGTGCCGACCTTGGGGATCAGGATGGTGTCCAGATTGCGGCCGGCCTGCTCGACGATGTCGACCACGTCGCGGTACATGTAGTGGGTGTCAAGCCCGTTGATCCGGACCGAAACGGTCTTGCCCTTGCCCCGCCAGTCGATGTCGTTGAGGGCCTCGATGATGTTCTTGCGGGCCTGCTCCTTGTCGGGGGGTGCGACGGCGTCCTCACAATCGAGAAAGACATAGTCGGCCTCGGAATTGGCCGCCTTTTCGAACATGGAGGGATTGGAACCGGGGACGGCGAGTTCACTGCGTTGCAGGCGGGGACGCGCCTGCTCGTACTGGGTAAAGCTCATGAATGTTCGACCTCTCTAGAGTCGTTTAGATGGATCGGGGCGGCGCATTCGTGCCCGCCGCCCCGTCTCCTGCACCGCTCCTGTACGCTCAGAAGCGGTCTTTCGAGGTGGTGCGCAGATATTCCTGGGCCGCGGCCACGCCGCTGCCGAGCTCCACGTTCAGCCCCAGGTCCTTCATCGCCATCTCGGCGCCGGTAATGGGGGTCAGGACCATCAGCTCGTTCATGTCACCCAGGTGGCCGATGCGGAAGCCCTGCCCCATGATCTTGCCGATGGTGACCGACAGGGAGAGGTTGTAACGCCGGTAGGCGTGGCGCACCACCTCGTTGCCGTCGAAGCCCTCCGGGGTCCTGACCGCGGTCACGGTGTCGGACTGCCACTGCGGGCCCTTGGCTATGGTCTCCATGCCCCAGGCCTCGACCGCCTTGCGCACCGCGGTGGCCATGCGGTTGTGACGGGCCCAGACGTTCTCCAGCCCCTCCTCCAGGAGCAGGTCGATGGCCACCCGCAGACCGCGCAGCAGGTTCATCGGCGGGGTGTAGGGGAAGTAGCCGTTGTCGTTGGTTGCGATCTGGTCCTCCCAGGCGAAGAAGCAACGGTTGCACTTGGCGTTCTTGTTGGCCTCCAGGGCCTTCTGGCTGGCGCAGACGATGCCCAGGCCGGTGGGCAGCATCAGCCCCTTCTGGGAGCCGCTGATGGCCAGGTCAACGCCCCAGTCGTCGAACCGGAACTCGAGGCTGGCAAGGCCGCTGACGGTGTCACAGAACAGCAGCGCAGGATGGTTGCAGGCATCCATCGCCTTGCGCACGGCGGGGATGTCGCTGGACACCCCGGTCGCGGTCTCGTTGTGGGTGGTGAAGACCGCCTTGATCTCGTGATTCTTGTCCTTTTCGAGGATCTCGGCGAACTTCTCCACCGGCACCCCCTCGCCCCATTCCACGTCGACCTCGATCACGTCCAGACCGTGCCGCTGCGCGCAGTCGATGAACAGATGGCTGAACTGCCCGAAGCGGGAGGCCAGGACCTTGTCTCCGGGGGAGAGGGTGTTGGTGATGGCCGATTCCCAGCCACCGGTACCGGAGGAGGGGAAGATGAAGACCCGGCCGGTCTCGGTCATGAAGATCTTCTTCATGTCCTGATAGAGCGGGATGGTGAACTCCGGCAGGTCGAGGGCACGCATGTCCTCCTGCTCGATGTCCATGGCATTCTGGATGACCCGCGGCACGTTGGTCGGGCCGGGGATGAAAAGGAAATTTCGTCCGGGCATGGTTATGCACCTCCGGTAATGAAGAAAGGTTCTGGGATGTCCTCGGAAAAGTCCGTGGCAATTCTGTACGGCAGCGGGATCTTCGCATCCCTGCCCGGGGCGGCTTGTTTATGATAGTGAGTGCCGCCCCCTTGACCCTCTAGCGGGCAGGGAAATGTACCACGCCCCGACTTCCCCGGCAATATTCCAGAGAAAGCGTCGTCAGGCAAGGCCGCGCGCGAGGTCCGCCTTCAGGTCCTCGACCGACTCGAGTCCCACCGAGAGCCGGATCAGACCCTCGCCGATCCCGGCCCGCGCCCGCGCCTCGGCCCCCATGCGCCAGTGGGTGGTGGTGGCGGGGTGGGTGATGGTGCTCTTGACATCGCCCAGGTTGGCGGTGATGGAGAAGATCCGGGTCGAATCGATCACCCGCCAGGCGGCCTCCCTCCCACCCTCCAGCTCGAAGGAGACGATCCCTCCGAACCCGCGCTGCTGGCGCGCCGCCAGATCATGCTGGGGATGGGTCGGCAACCCCGGATAATGGACCCTGGTCACGCCGGGCTGCCCCTGCAGCCACCGGGCCAGCTCCAGTGCCGCCTCGCTGTGGGCGCGCATGCGCAGGCCGAGGGTCTCCAGCCCCTTGAGGAAGACCCAGGCGTTGAAGGGGCTCATGGCTGCCCCCGCCGTGCGCAGGAAACCGAAGGGTCCCTCCTCCATCAGCAACTTGCGGGGACCGACTATGGCACCTCCGACGCAGCGCCCCTGGCCATCCAGATACTTGGTCGCCGAATGGATCACCACGTCGGCACCCAGCTCCAGCGGCCGCTGCAGGGCCGGGGTGCAGAAACAGTTGTCCACCACCAGAAGGGCGTCATGGCGATGCGCCAGCTCCGCGAGGGCGGTGATGTCGGCCACCTCGGTCAGCGGGTTGGCCGGTGATTCCAGAAACAGGACCCGGGTCCGCGGCCGGATCGCCGCCTGCCAGCACTCGAGGTCGGTCAGGGGCACGAACGCGGTCTCGATGCCGAAGCGTGGCAGGTGGTTGGCGAGCAGGCTGACGGAGGTGCCGAACAGGGAACTGGCGGCGACGATGTGATCCCCCGTCTTCAGCAACCCCAGCAGGAGGGTGGAGATGGCCGCCATCCCGGATGCGGTGGCGATGGCGCACTCCCCCCCTTCGAGCGCTGCCAGGCGCTCGGCAAAGATGGAGACGGTGGGGTTGGTGAAGCGGGAATAGACATTCCCTTCCTGCTCACCGGCGAAACGGGCCGCGGCCTGGGCGGCGGAATCGAATACAAAGCTGGAGGTGGGAAAGATTGGCTCGCTGTGTTCCTGCTCGGCGGTGCGGCGATGGCCGGCGCGGATGGCGAGGGTCTCGATCCCGAGCTCGTCTGGAAGCCTGCCTGACATGTGATGCCTCCCGGAAGAGATGTGATTCGGCTGGAGGCAGGCTTGCTCGCTGCTGGGCCTGCTCCGGATCGCTACAAGCAGGCTCGAGCCGCTTTAGCGAGATTTCTATAGCGCCTGCAAGCTGACATCAAATCGGCGCTTTCACGATTCCTGAGCAAGGCTAGGGCAGAATCGGCTCTGCTGTCAAGGCAGCGATCAGGCGCTGTTGTGCATCTCCAGCACGGTGCTGTCCGGTGCGCCGCGGCGGCTGCGGGCCTCGTCGCAGCGTTCCCGTTCCAGCTGCTCCAGGTACTCCGGCGTTATGTCGCCGGTGACGTAGACCCCGTCGAAGACCGAGGTGTCGAAGCGGGTGATCGAGGGATTGCCGCGGCGGGCGGCCTCGATCAGGTCTTCCAGGTCCTGGTAGATGAGCCAGTCCGCCCCGATCAGTTGCTCGACCTCCTTCACGGTCCGGCCGTGGGCGATGAGCTCGCGGCTCGAAGGCATGTCGATACCGTAGACATTGGGATATTTCACGGGGGGCGCGGCGGAGGCGAAATAGACCTTGCTGGCTCCCGCCTCCCGTACCATCTGGATGATCTGGCGGCAGGTGGTGCCGCGGACGATGGAATCGTCGACCAGCAGCACATTGCGCTGGCGGAACTCCAGGTCGATGGCATTGAGCTTCTGCCGCACCGATTTCCTGCGCATCGCCTGCCCGGGCATGATGAAGGTGCGCGGTATATAGCGGTTCTTGATCAGCCCCTCCCGGTATTTCACCCCCAGCTCGTTGGCCAGCTCCATCGCCGCGGTGCGGCTGGTATCCGGGATCGGGATCACGACGTCGATGTCATGGTCCGGGCGCAGACGGCGGATCTTG
>RFJX01000293.1 GCA_003694425.1 Gammaproteobacteria bacterium | reverse complement strand
CTCCTCCACCGGGGCCTCCGGGTGGGCATAGAGGTGGCTGCGCGGCCGCTCCAGGACATGCGCGAGCAGCAGCTCGGCGTCCAGGCGGGCGCTGTCGATCCCGGCCAGCCGCCCGGCCCCCTCACGCAGCAATTCTCCTATCGTAATGATCTTTCGTTCCAGCATCGCGGTTCAGCCACTGCTCACCACGGAGGCACGGAGGGCACGGAGCGTTTCATCACTGAAGACCCGGAGGGTACAGAGGGCTTCTGGATCGGGAGTGCAATCTTCCTCCTCCTTTCCCAGCGCCTGCGGGCACATGGCTGATGGTGTTTTCTGTTCCGCAGACACATCTGTCCCTGCCATGGGCGTTCCCTTGAACAAGCGGACCTCTCCGTGTCCTCCGTGTCTCCGTGGTGCAGAAAAATTCAACCTGTCTCTCCCAGGGCGGAGAGTTCCTCGGCCTGGCGGGCGGCCATGAGGGGCTCGATGACCGGATCGAGGTCACCGTCGAGGACCGCCTCGAGCTGGTAGAGGGTCAGGTTGATGCGGTGGTCGGTGACCCGCCCCTGGGGGTAGTTGTAGGTACGGATGCGCTCGGAGCGGTCGCCGCTGCCGACCTGGCGGCGGCGGTCGTCGGCCTCGGCCTGGCGGCGGCGTTGCAGCTCGCGGTCCAGCAGCCGGGCCTTGAGCAGGCCCATGGCGCGGGCGCGGTTCTTGTGCTGGGAGCGCTCGTCCTGGCACTCCACCACGATGCCGGTGGGCAGGTGGGTGATGCGGATGGCCGAGTCGGTCTTGTTGACGTGCTGGCCGCCGGCGCCCGAGGCGCGGAAGGTGTCCACCCGCAGGTCCTCGGGGCGCAGCTCGATGTCCGGGAGATCCTCCACCTCCGGCATCACCGCCACGGTGCAGGCGGAGGTGTGGATCCGGCCCTGCGACTCGGTGGCCGGGACCCGCTGGACCCGGTGCACGCCCGATTCGAAGCGCAGGTGCGACCACACCCCCTTGCCGGCGATCCGCACCACCACCTCGCGGTAACCGCCCAGCTCGTTCTCGCTGGCGCTCACGATCTCGCTCTTCCAGCCCTTGCGCTCGGCATAGCGCAGATACATGCGCAGCAGGTCGGCGGCGAACAGGGCCGCCTCGTCCCCGCCGGTCCCGGCCCGGATCTCCAGGAACAGGCTCCCGGTCTCGTAGGGGTCCCTGGGGGTCAGCAGGCGCCGGAGCTCGTCCTCCAGCGCCTCGCATTCCGCCTCCAGGCGCGCGATCTCCTCCCGCGCGAGGGCCCTGAGCTCCGGGTCCTCCCCGGCGAGCAGGACATGGGCCTCCTCCAGCTCCCCGTGGAGCTGGCGGTAGCGATCCCAGGCCCGGGCCAGGGGCGTCAGTTCGGAATATTCCTTCGACAGCGCGCGGAAACGGTCGCTGTCGCCGATGACTTCGGGATCGGCGAGCAGGGCCGCCAGCTCGCCGTGGCGCTCGTGCAGGGATTCGAGTCGTGCAAGCAACTGCTGTTCCACACCAGCCATTATACCCTTGCGCCCCGGCGAGCATCGGCATCGACAAAATCTGATCCGGATTTGTTCAGATGTTGCCTAAAGGATTGACCAGGCCGGCCGATAGCCGGGAAACGGATATGGGCGGCCTGGGCCGCAACCACGGAGGAGCCGTTGGAATCCATCACCCATCCCCTGACCCTGGCATGTGCGGCCCTGCTCCTGGCCGTCGCCTCCTGGTGGGTGGTGATCGACAGCCTGCGCCAGCCGCATCCCCGGCCCCTGCTGCCGGGCGCGGCCTTCACCGCCGGCGTGCTGGGCAGCCTGGCCCTCTCCCACGCCGCCCTGCTCGGACCGCCTCGCTTCTCCACCGGCGGCGGGCACCTTCTCCTGGCCACGCTCCTCTCCCTGGCCGGCGGGACAGCAGGCGCCTTTCTGCTCAGCAGGGCAAGGGGCCTGTTGCCGGCGGCCCTGCTGCTCGCCGTCGGCGCCGTCACCGCCCACCTCGCGCTGAATACCGCGCACGGGCCGTCGTATTCGATCCCGGCCCTGGCCCTGCTGACCCTCACCTTCTGGCTCGCCTTGCGGCTGCTCCCCTGCGCCCCGCCAGCCCTCCGCCTCCCTGACAGGACAAGGCGGTGGCTGGCCTCCCTCATCGCCGGCGGGACCCTGACCCTCACCAGCCTCCAGGCCGAGCCGCCACTGCCACCGGGCGGGCGCCAGGATTTCACTTCGCTCCTCGCCCTGGTCGCCGCCTGTGCCCTGCTGTTGCTCTATCTCCAGCTCCTCGTCACCCTGCGGCGGGGCGGGATCGCCTTCTGGCGATTGCTGGCCGCGATCGTCGCCGCCGAGGTGGGGATCATGTTCCTGCTCCCGGCGCTCATCCCCCAGGCCTCGCCGGGGTGGCTGGAGCCCCTGGCAGACGGCCTCCTGCTGGCGCTGTTCCTGGTCCCGGTGCTGCTGCAGGAGCGCCGGATCGGCGCCGAGCTGGAGGATGCGCGGCGGGAGGCAGAGGCCACCCTGGGGTCGATCGGTGAGGGGGTCCTGGTGACGGACGCACGCGGTCGTGTGAGGACCCTCAACCGGACGGCCGAAGGGCTGCTCGGGATCAGCGCCGAGGCGGCGCTAGGGCGGCCGGTAGCCGGGGTCTTCCGCCTCCGGTCGGCTCCGGACCATTCGCCTCTCCCCTGCCCGGTGGAGGTCTGTCTGCAGGAGCGCACGGCCGGCAGTGGCGCGGACGTCCTGCTGGAGGATGGCGCCGGCGGCCTCCTGGCGGTCGAATACTCGGTCGCCCCGGTGCTGGACCGGTCGGGCGAAGCGCGCGGCGTGACCCTGGTGTTCCGCGACGTCACGCAGCGGCAGGCCGTTCAGCTCCGCCTGCGCCAGGAGAAGGAGCTGCAGGAGGTGGTGAACCGGCTCCTCAGCCAGCGCCTGGACGGTCTGGACCTGGAGCGGCTGCTCGAGACGGCCCTCGAGAGCACTCTCTCCCTCTCCTGGCTCTCGCTGGAGAGCCGCGGCGGGATCTTTCTGCGGGAGGAGGATGGCTCCCTGCGGTTGCGCGCCCAGCGGGGGCTCAGCGCGCAGGTGCGCGCCAACTGTGCCAGGATCGAACCGGGTTACTGCCTCTGCGGCCGGGCGGCCGAAACCGGCCGGCTGGTCCACAAGCCCCGCCTCGACGAGGAACACCGGTTCCGCCATCCGGGCATGGACGACCATGGTCACTACTGCGTCCCCCTCGTCAGCGAGGACCGGATCGTGGGGGTGCTGGTGCTCTATCTGCCGGCCGGACACCAGGAGGACGCCTGGGAGAAGGAGGCGCTGGGCACCCTGGCCCGTACCCTCGCCGCCCTGATCGAGCGCAAGCGGGTCGGCGATGCCCAGCGGCTGGCCGCCGATGTCATCCGCTACGGCCGCCAGGGGGTGATGGTGACCGACCCGGAGACCCGGATCCTGGAGGTCAATCCCGCCTTCACGGTGGTGACCGGCT
This sequence comes from Gammaproteobacteria bacterium, assembly GCA_003694425.1. Taxonomy (GTDB): domain Bacteria; phylum Pseudomonadota; class Gammaproteobacteria; order J113; family J113; genus J113. The sequence continues at coordinate 2,282 of RFJX01000293.1, read as the reverse complement.
ACCAGCCGGCAGAGGTGCTCGGGCGCACCCCGCGGATCTTCAAGTCGGGCCGGCACGACAAGGCCTTCTACCGGCAGATGTGGCAGACGCTGGAGCGGGAGGGGGTATGGCAGGGGGAGATCTGGAACCGGCGCAAGGACGGCACGGTATATCCGGAGTGGCTGGCGATCAGCGCCATCCACGACGCCGGCGGGCGGGTGCAGAACTACGTGGGGGTCTTCACCGACCTCAGCGCGCTGGAGCAGGCCGAGCGCCGGATCGAAGACCTGGCCTATGTCGACACCCTGACCGGGCTGGCCAACCGAACCCGCCTGCAGGACCACCTGCAGCATGCCCTGGCCCGCGCGCGGCGGGAGGCGGAGGGGCTGGCCCTGCTCTTCGTCGACCTGGACCGCTTCAAGGCCATCAACGACACCCTCGGCCACGGGGTCGGCGACGAGGTGCTGCGGGAGATCGGGCGGCGTCTCACCGGCAGCCTGCGCGAGGAGGACCTGGCGGCGCGCCTGGGCGGGGACGAGTTCGTGGTGCTCCTGCCGGCCGGGGAGCGCGGGGAGGTGATGAGCCAGGCCCGCCACGTGGCGGAGAAGCTGCTCGATGCCATCGCCGCGCCGCTGCGGGCAGGGGAACAGGAGTTCCACCTCTCGGCCAGCATCGGCATCGCCCTGTTCCCCGACGATGCAGATACCGCCGAGGACCTGCTGCAGTACGCCGATGCCACCATGTACCAGGCCAAGCGGGGAGAACCAGGCAGCTACCGCTTCTTTTCCCGCAGCCTGAACGAGGGACTGCAGCGTCGTCTGGTGATGGAGCGGGCGTTGCGGCGGGCCATCGAGCGGGACGAGCTGGAGGTGGTCTACCAGCCCAAGGTGCTGCTGGAGGATGGGGTGCTGAGCGGGGCCGAGGCGCTGCTGCGCTGGCATTCAACCGAATTCGGTGAGGTCTCGCCGATGGAATTCATCCCCATCGCCGAGGAGAGTGCCCTGATCCTGGACCTCGGGTTCTGGGTCCTGGAGGAGGTCTGCCGCAGGAAGAGAGAATGGGTCCGGGCGGGGTTGTGCAAGGACATCGACGGGAGCCACATCGCCGTCAATGTGGCCGCTCGCCAGCTGCAGAGTCCCGGGTTCGTGGAACAGGCGGCACGGATCCTGGACCGCCACGGCCTGGAACCGGGCGAGATCCAGCTGGAACTCACCGAGACCGGCCTGATGCAGCGGCAGGAGACGATGCGCGGGACCCTGGAGGCGCTGAAGGAGGCCGGTTTCACCCTCGCCATCGACGACTTCGGAACCGGCTACTCCTCCCTCGCCCGGCTCAAGCACTTTCCCATCGACCTTATCAAGATCGACCGCGCCTTCGTCCGTGACATCGCCACCGACCCGAACGACGCCGCCATCGTCCGGGCCACCCTGGAGATGGCCACGGCGCTCGGGATCCCGGTCTGCGCCGAGGGGGTGGAGGACGAGGCCCAGATCGCCTTCCTTCGCCGCTACGGCTGCCGCTACGCCCAGGGCTGGTATTTCGGCCGGCCGATAACGGCGGTCGGGATGGAGGAGAGTCTCATGGAGCGACTCGCGGTCTGAGTGTCGGCGGCCTCACTCCGGATCCCTAAGGTCGAACAGCTCCCGCGCCGCATCGAGCAGCTCGGCGCGCTCGTCGGCCATCGCCTGGCGCAGCCGCACGGAGGGGGCGTGGGCCAGCTTGTTGGCGAGCTGGCGGGTGGCGGTCTCCAGCACGGACGCCGGGTCCTCGCCCCGTTCCAGGGCGCGGCGGGCGCGGCGCAGCACCTCCTCCCGGCTCGCCTCGAAGCGCCCGCGCAGGGCGCGGATGGTGGAGACGGCGTCCTGACCGTGCAGCCACTCGATGAAATGGGCGGCCTCGGTCTGGATGATCTCCTCCGCCTGGGCCGCCGCCGCCCGGCGGGATTCGAGACCCTCGGCGACCACCGCCTCGAGGTCGTCGATGGTGTAGTGGTAGACGTCCTCCAGCTCCGCCACCTGCTCCTCGATGTCGCGTGGCACGGCCAGATCGACCAGGAACATGGGCCGGTGGCGGCGCCGGTGCAGGGCCTCCGCCACCGTCTCCCGCAGCAGGACCGGTTCGCTGGCCCCGGTGGAGGAGACCACTACGTCGGCCTCGTAGAGGTGTTCCCCGATCTCGTCCAGGGAGATGGCGAAGCCGCTCAGCTCGTGGGCCAGGTGCTGGGCCCGCTCCAGGGTCCGGTTGGCCACAATCAGCCGTTCGATGCCCTGGTCGTGGAGGTGGCGGGCCGCCAGCTCGATGGT